>CAMDVY010000236.1 GCA_945878745.1 Klebsiella pneumoniae
GGCAATATTCGCAGTGGCCGCAGAACACGGACAGACAGGTGATGACATGATCCCCGGCCTTGACGTAGTGCACGTCACTGCCCACTGCTTCCACCACACCAGCGCTCTCATGGCCCAGCACCATCGGCACGGCGCCGGGGTAAGTACCATTCCAGAAGTGCAGGTCGCTATGGCAGACACCCGCGGCAGAGGTACGGATGAGGACTTCGCGCGGCCCCGGCTTGTCGATTCGAACTTCCTCGATTTCCATGGGCTTGTTCACTTCACGGAATACGGCAGCTTTCATCCTCTCTTCCCCTTTTCCTAAAAAAAACAGTCCTGAAAAACAGTCCTGAAAAAAACGTCCAGATAAGTCACTGGTCGCAGCGCTCGACGCGCCTGTACATTGAAGTTTGCCAACCTCAACCCGGAAAGGCCACGCATTTTCCCGGTCCAGCGTTTTCCGTGCGATGAATTTTCCAGGTCGGCAGCGTGGATCCTGATCGGTCATCGATCCAGGCCTCTTTACTGTATATAACCACAGTATGCAGCCACTCGTCGAACTCGCCGAAAGTTTCCGTATCTATGCCGTGTGCATTCCGTGCGGCCGCATGGAATTGCTGGCCATCGAGAATCTGATCAGCCGCTTGGGTGAAACATCAACAGTGAGCGACGTACGCGCGCGTCTGCGCTGCCGCGAGTGTGGAGAGCGCCGTGCCGACGTGCGGGTGATTTATGTGGGACCTCAGCAGCAGGCGGCAGGCTTTCGTTACCGGCAGCATTAACAGCTTGCCGGGTTCCTGCAACCTGCCAACGTGTGGATCACAAGAGTTCGGTGGCTTCCAGAGTCAGCCCAAAACCTTGCACACCGACAAACTCGACTTCACGGCCAGCGATCAGTCGCAGTTTCTCAACACCAAGATCACGCAGGATCTGCGCGCCAACGCCGATTTCAAGCCACTCGGCACGACGGGCATTTTCCTTGGAGGCGTTTTGCAGATGATCCAACGGTACACCAACAAAGCCAGAGCGCAGGTAAATCAGAACACCACCACCAAGCTTGCCGATGCGATCCAGCGCGGCGTTCAGCAGATTGTCAGTGCGGGTTGTCTGAGCACCGAATACGTCCTCGATCAACTTCTCGCGGTGAATGCGTACCGGCACCGCCTTGGCACCAGAAATCGTACCGAACACCAATGCCAGATGCTCGGCATCTTCAAACTTCGTTCGGTAAGCGATAGCGCGTGCATTGCCAATTCTGGTTTTCACCGTGAATTCACCGGCACGTTCCACCAGTTGTTCACGGCGCTGCCGATAGGCGATCAGATCGGCAATCGAGATGATCTTCAGTTTGTGTCTGGCCGAAAATTCCAGCAGCTGAGGCAGTCGCTGCACGGTGCCGTCATCGTTGACGAGTTCGGCCAGCAATGAAACCGGTGGCAATCCAGCGAGGATGGAAAGATCAACGCCGGCCTCTGTATGACCAGAGCGCACCAGCACTCCGCCCTGCCGGGCCACCAGCGGAAAGATGTGGCCGGGACGGACGAAGTCTTCTGCCCCGGAATTACTGTTCGCCAAAGCCTGCACGGTGGCCGCCCGCTCTTCCGCCGAGATGCCCGTGGTCAATCCGTGCGAATAATCGATGGACACCGTGAACGCGGTACTCATGGGCGCGTTGTTGCGGGCAACCATCGGGTCGAGATGCAGGCGTTTGGCATGATCTTCAAGAATCGGCGTACACAGGATGCCGCTGGTATGTCGGATCATGAAGGCAACTTGCTCAGGAGTCGCCTTGCTGGCTGCCATGATGAGATCGCCTTCGTTTTCGCGATCATCATCATCCACCACCACCACCATCTTGCCGGCGATGATGTCCTGGATGGCGGATTCAACGGTATCGAACTGCGTGCTCATCGAAAAACCCGGAAAATTGAAAGGCGCGAAGCCTAACACGTCAGACCGCCTCGGCGGCACGCAGTCGTTCGATCTCGGCATCGTCCACGCCCGCCAGTTCCTTGAGAATTCGATCCGTGTCGGCACCAAGCGATGGCACGTCGGTTAGAGCGGGGGGTTCCAGCCCGCGAAAACGCAGCGGTGTGTGCAGTTGCGGAATACGGCCCAGCACGTCATGCGCCCGCCATTCCAGTGTCCCGCGCGCCAGCAGCTGCGCATCATTCACGACATCTTCGAGGTTCTGGACCGGCGCACAGATGACGCCGTGCGACTGAGCTCGTGCGAAGACTTCAGCGCGAGGCAGGGTCTGCGACCAGACGCCGATGACGGCATCGAGGGCCAGCATGTTCCTGCAGCGGTCGGCATTGGTTGCAAAGCGTGGGTCGTCGGCAAGTTCCGGCCGCTCCATCGCCAGACAGAGTTTGCGGAAGTGTCCTTCGCGAATGCAGATGATGGCGACATACCCATCGCTGGTTGGGTACACGTTGTAGGGTGCGAGTGCGAGTCCTGAATGACGATTGCCAGTGCGGGGGCCTTGTTTACCACCGGCGAGAAAATACGAGCCGAGCGCAGTGGCGAGCGTCGCGAACACACAATCCTGCATCGAGATATCCACGATGGCGCCTTCGCCGGTCTGTTCGCGAGCCAGCAGCGCCGTGATAACACCGGCGTAAAGGTGCGCACCACCGAGAAAATCTGCAAAGGCAGCGGCCGTTTTCAACGGCGGCCCCTCGCCATCACCGGTCACGCTCATCACTCCGCTCATGGCCTGCAACGTGATGTCCATGCCAAGGTAATCGCGATAGGGACCGGTTGCACCAAAACCAGTCGACGCCGCGTAGATCAGTCGTGGATTGATGGCCCGCAATGCGTCCGCACCAATGCCGTACTTGGCCATGGTGCCGGGCGCAAAGTTTTCGGACACCACATCAACGTGCTGCACCATGCGCTTGAGCAGCGCCTGGCCATCCGGTGACTGGATGTTCAGCGTCATGCATTCCTTGTTGGTATTGAGCAGCGAAAACGGATAACTCGACGACGTGGCTCGACCGCGAGCCCGCAAGGTCTCTCCAGTGCGGGCTTCAACCTTGATGACCCGGGCGCCGGCTTGTGCGAAGAGGAAGCCGCAGTACGGTCCGTTGTAGACCTGGCCGAAATCGAGAACAGTAATGTGGGACAGCGGTTGACGAGTCATGGGGTAGCTCCAGTCGAGGAGGCGCAGCGCTTACGGCGCTACGCTTCCATTGATTTTTCTGCAGGTGCAGGCAGTCGGCACCAATCCTATCGATGCCGGCGTCTGATCTCGTCTTCCAGACTCTGATAATCCACGAAGCCCGTTTTCGGCAGCACATCCGTGGCCCAGACCTCATCCAGCGCCTGGCTGACCGATACAGGCAACTCCTGTTTGTGCCCACCCACACCGCCTTTGCGCACCTTGGCGGAATCGCTGCCCTTTGGCAGACCACCAAGCTCTTCTGACATCGTTCGCATCATGGCGTCATCAAAACGATCTTTGTACTGAAGCATGTAGGCCAGGGACGATCGTTCAAGGGTCGTTGCCAGCAACGCATCGTCCAGCGTGATGCCGCAGAACGCAGCAAGCTTGCGGATCGACGCGGCCGGATCTGCAGTCATCTGCTCGTAGGAAAACAGCAGCACGTCCGGATTGTCCCGCTGCTCCCACCAGCTCACCAGATGAGACCAGAAGTCCAGGCCATGACCACGTCCGAGCAATCGTGGCTCGAGAAACTGCTCATAGCTGACCTTGCCTGGCTCAATCCACCAGCCTTCCATGAAACGGAACATGGAGACAAAGGCGTCTTTCGGATCACGCAGTGAGACGACGTATTTCGCCCCTTTAGGCACCTGGGTATATGCCAGATGGCTCTTGAAACCACGTGGTTCTGCCCGCTGCGGCGCTTCCAGATCGATCCCCAGCGCGACGGCAGTTTCGATCCACGGCACCACCCGGGAGATATCGTCAAAATCCATGTCACCGCCAGTGCGCAGCGTGTGGAAAGTCTGCTGCAGCCAGGTGGTTCCACATTTTCCGAACGGCGTGATGATGACGTCGGTGGGCCTCGGCTTGTAGGAGGCACTGGAGGCCATGATGTCGGGCAGCTTCATCATGCGGCCCTGAAGTTCATTCATCTCGGCCATGGTGTGGGCGCGACGGGACTCAGTCATTGATCAACACTCCTCTGAATAGACGACACAAAAATCGCGGGATCAGGCGACGCTGCTTTCATAACAGTGTTCGTCCCTGGCCGCCAACATTCTGGTAAACGTGGTCATCGTGTAAGGAAACTGCGTGACGATCCTGCCGGACGGCGCACGATAGTAACCACGACAATCACTGCGCCACACGGCTATTCCGCCAATATCCTGCTGCAGCTGTTCGTTATAGGCGGCCATGGCCTCAGACTTCACATCCATCCAGTGGATGCCCTGCTCAATCATGCGGCGGATGTGACGTACAGCGTACTCGGTTTCCAGCTCCAGCATGGTGATCAGCGAATTGTTATTGGTATTCGGGCCATACACCATGAACAGGTTCGGGAATCCGGTTGTGGTGATGCCCTGATAAGCGATGGCACCATCCCGCCAGGCATCGCTGATGTGCAACCCGTCGCGCCCGGTGACATCGAGCGATGCCAGATAACGTGTGGTTTCAAAGCCGGTGGCAAAAATGATCGTGTCCGCCGGTCGTAACGCTCCACTCACGGTGACCACACCGTCGGTAGCAATTCGTCTGATGCCCTCGTCGATGAGTTGCACGTTGTCCCGATTGAACATCGGGTAGAAACGGTTGGAGAGCAGAGGACGTCGACATCCGTAGCGCCAGTCCGGGGTCAGGCGGCGCCGCAAATCCGGATCGTTTACTGCGTCGATGTTTCTGCGTGCGGCGGCTTCCGACGATGCGTTAAGCGCTTCGTCATCGAACAGGATGGCGGATTCAAGCTGCTCCCAGATTTCCCGGCGAAGAGCCTTGACAACTTCCGGGTATCGCCTGAATTGTTCCAGCTCTTCCGTGGTGAACGGCACATCCTTCTTCGGCAACACCCACTGTGCAGTACGCTGATAGAGATCAAGCTGTTGAACGATGGGCGCGATCTCCGGGGCGGTCTGCACAGCACTGGCGGCACTGCCGATCAGGGCGACACGCTCACCCGTGAGATCATGATCAGCCGGCCAGCGCGCGGTGTGAAACACCGTGCCCTCGAACGTATCAAGCCCTTCGATCTCCGGCACGACGATATCGTTGAACATGCCAATGGCGCTGATGACAAAACGAGCACTGACCTGACGACCCGTTGAGAGATTTGCCTGCCAGTGATTCTTGGTTTCATCCCAACGCAGGGATGCGACTTCAGTGTTGAAGTGACAGTACCTGAGCATGCCGTACTTATGCGCGACATGTTCAACGTACTGCCTGATTTCAACCTGTCCTGCATAGGGGCGAGACCAGTCGACCTTGGGTTCAAACGAAAACGAATAGAGATGCGACTGCACATCACATTCGGCACCGGGGTAACGGTTATGCCACCACGTACCGCCCACACCCGCCGCCTTTTCGACGATGAGAAAATC
>CAMDVY010000237.1 GCA_945878745.1 Klebsiella pneumoniae
GAAAATCGAATTCACAGCGACGACGTGGCGGCACGCCTCGGCTTTCGAGGTGCACTCGTACCGGGTGTCGCCGTGTACGGCTACATGACGCACCCGCTGGTCGAACTGTTGGGCTCCGACTGGCTGGGGCAGCACGCGACGAGCGTCCACTTTCTCAAGCCAGCGTATGAGGGCGATGAACTGAGGATTGAGCTCAAGACCCAGGACGACAGACACGAGGTTACCTGTATCGGTCCGCGTGACGAACTGCTGGCTGTGATGCACAGTCGGCTTGCTCCTGATCTGCAGGCAGCGGCCAAATCTGCTGTCTTTGCGCGAGCACCCGTGGTGCATGATCGCCCCGAGATCGCCTGGGATACGATCGATTGCGAACGTCCGCTGCCCGCCTGGCTATGGGACGCAAACAAGAACGAGAACGCCGAATACACCACTCAGGTTGCCGACTTTCAGACCATCTACAAAGACTACATCCATCCACACTGGGCGCTGGCAACTGCCAACCGGGTTCTGGTTCGCGAGTACCGGATGCCGGCCTGGATTCATGTCGGCAGCGAAATCGAGCAATTCCGTCCATTCAAGGTCGACACACAGATCAACGTGCAAGCCGCACCCGTGGAGAAGTGGAAGAAAAAAGGCCACGAATTTGTCCGTCTGACCATTCACTATGACGACAGCGAGGGTCCATTGTCAGTCGTGCAACACACGGCGATCTTTCGCGTGGCCGGAGTGTGAACAGGGGTATGAACGGGTGTATGAACGTGTGTATGAACATAGGTGTTCTGGCATCACATGCCGGCTCGACATTGCAGGCAGTGCTGGATGCCATAACCACCGGTCGCCTCGATGCACGGGTCAGCATCGTGATCAGCAACAACAGCGGCAGTGGTGCGCTGCTTCGCGCCGCCGACACCGGGATCCCGACTGCTCACATCAGTGGCACCACCCATCCTGATGACACTACGCGTGACGTAACCATTCGCGACACGCTGCAGGCACACCAGGTTGATCTGGTGTTGCTGGCCGGATACATGAAGCCCATTGGCTTGTCGACACAGGCCGCATTTGCGGGGCGCATCATCAACACGCATCCCAGCCTGCTGCCGAAGTTCGGTGGAGCGGGTTTCTACGGTTTGAAAGTCCATGCAGCGGTCATCGCCGCCGGCGAGCGCGAATCCGGCGCTACCGTGCACCATGTCAGCGGCAGCTATGACACCGGAGCGATCATTGCCCAGAAATCGGTCTCGGTCATGGTCGGAGATACCCCAGAATCACTGCAGGATCGAGTCAAGTCAGCCGAACAAACCCTGCTGCTCAAGGTGCTGGCTGACTGGTCTGCCAAAGCAAGACAGACGACAGGCGCTGCGACGGGAGTAGCTGGATGAGCGACGGTCGACGCCCGCTTGATGGCATTCGGGTTATTGAGGTGGGACAGCTCCTCGCAGGTCCGTTTGCAGGCACGTTACTGGGTTACTTCGGCGCCGAAGTCATCAAGATCGAACCACCGGGCGAAGGGGATCCAATTCGCGGCTGGCGCACACTCGACAAACGCGGCACCTCGTGGTGGTGGTACAGCCTGGGGCGCAACAAAAAGTCCGTCACCGCGAACCTGCGATCAGCCGGTGGAAGGACCATCGTGCGGCAGCTGGTCGAAACCGCCGATGTTCTGATCGAAAACTTCAAGCCCGGCACCATGGAAAAGTGGGGGCTGGGACCCGAAGTCTTCAAGGCGACCAATCCAGGACTCATCTACTCGCGAATCTCGGGTTATGGGCAGACCGGACCGAACGCACACAAACCGGGTTATGCCTCCGTCACCGAGGGTTTCAGCGGCTTTCGACACCTCAACGGATTCCCGGGCGAAGCGCCGGTTCGACCCAACCTCAGCCTCGGCGATACGGTATCGGGTCTGCACGCGGTGATCGGTATCCTGCTCGCTATCGTGGGACGTGAACGCGTGACCAAAGGTGAGGGGCAGAGTGTTGATGTCGCCCTCTACGAATCCATGTTCAATCTGATGGAAGGTGTGTTGCCCGAGTACTCTGGTGCTGACCAGGTGCGTGGTGCATCCGGTACGACGATCACCGGCATCGTCCCGACGAACACCTACGCGTGCGCGGATGGCAAGTACGTCGTGATCGGCGGCAATGGCGATTCGATCTTCATCCGTCTCATGCAGGCCATCGGTCGCAGCGACATTGGCACGGACCCCGCCTGCGCAGATAACAAGGGTCGGGTCCAGCATCAGGCACGAATCGACAAGGCCATCGACACATGGACACGGGCGCACACTGCAGCCCAGGTGATGGCCAGCCTCGAAGCCGTCGATGTGCCGGTCGGATTGATCTACAGCATCGAAGATGCCGTGCATGATCCGCACTATCAGGCACGCGGCATGTTCGAGACCGTCGATACACCGTCTGGCGCTCTGGACATACCCGCCATCCTGCCAAAGCTCGAGCTGACACCCGGTCGAACGGATTGGGCCGGTCCGGAAGTTGGTGTTGATACCGATACCGTGCTGGGACAACTCGGCCTCGGCGCCGACGAGATCGCCAGATTGCGATCAAACGGCGACATCTGAACGTTCAATCACGCTGACAAGCACCAGTGGGACATCACCATGCAAAAAGTTGCCATCATCACCGGCGCAGGTAGCGGAATCGGGCAGAGCGCGGCACTCGCCCTGCTAGTCGAGGGTTACGCCGTTGTACTGGCTGGACGCAGGCTTGATCGGCTGGAGGCTGTTGTAGCCCAGGCGCCAGTGGGGGCAACAACATTGGCAGTTGCGACAGACGTCAGTGACGCTGACTCGGTGAACCATCTGTTCACTCAGGTAAAGGCGCGTTTTGGTCGGCTCGATCTCCTTTTCAACAACGCCGGCACCGGCGCTCCGCCCATTCCCATGGACGAACTGACGCTCGCCCAATGGCAGCGTGTCGTCGACGTGAACATCACTGGCGCATTCCTGTGTACACAACACGCCATGCGGATGATGAAGAACCAGGAGCCCAAAGGTGGCCGAATCATCAACAACGGTTCGATATCGGCGCACGTTCCACGTCCTAATTCGGCGCCGTACACCGCCACCAAACACGCCATGACCGGGCTGACCAAATCTACCTCGCTGGACGGCCGAGAGCACAACATCGTCTGCGGTCAGATTGATATCGGCAACGCCCAAACCAGCATGACTGCCCGCATGGGTGGCGGTGTCATGCAGGCCAATGGCGCTTTGGCGCCTGAACCGACCATGGACGTCGACCATGTGGCCAAGGCCATCGTCTACATGGCCGGGTTGCCACTGGATGCCAACGTTCAGTTCATGACCGTGATGGCGTCGAAGATGCCTTTCATAGGTCGTGGTTGATCGTTGTCGATCGTCGGGTGTGGCTCTGCCGATGGAATTGGCTTAGGTTGGAGGTGGGTCGGGGGCAGGATCGCGAAAGAGAGATCGCGGACGGAGTCCGCTCCTACTACATCCGGAGAGGCGCCTCTCGGTAACGATGAGGAATCCGCGCCCACAAATTTTTTAGGGGAAAAAAGTGACATCAACGGCTCCTGCCACCCTTGGCTGGCGAGTGCGCATCATGTTTGCCTTCGGACAGATTCCTGAAGGCGTGCAAAGCACCTCCTTCGGATTCTTCCTGCTGTTTTTTTATAACCAGGTTCTGGGACTTTCCGGATTTCTCACCAGTGCGGCCATCGTCATCGCGCTGGTGATCGACGCCGTAATCGATCCCATCGTCGGTTCATGGTCCGACCGCACTCAAAGCGGCTGGGGACGACGTCACCCCTTCATGTACCTGGCAGCGCTTCCCTTCGCGGTGAGTTTCTACCTGTTGTTCGCCCCACCTTCAGGGCTCGATGAAACAGGCTTGTTTGTCTGGCTGGTCATGCTTTCTGTGCTGACCCGCGCCACCCAGTCCTGCTACTCCATCCCGCACACCGCGATGACCGCAGAACTCTCTACGGACTATGACGAGCGAACGCTGCTGTCTGCACTGCGTTCGATCATGGCTTCAGTGGGCACGCTGATGGTGTTCTTGATCGGCCTGCAAATCTACTTCGGGGCAACAGACAAGTATCCCAACGGCCAGCTCAACCCCGACGCCTACCCGCTGTTCGCCGCTACGTTTGCCATTGTTATTGCACTCGGTATCTGGATCTCAGCCTACGGCACCCACAGTCAGATTCCTTACCTGCCTCAATCCGTGCCTACCGGGAAGCGGTTCAGTCTTCTCCAGGTGGCAAGGGAAGCTGGCCAGGCTTTTGCGCTGAGTTCATTTCGGGTGATCGTTCTGATGGCCGTGCTGTGGGGAATGACCATGGGAATGGTGAGTGCATTGTCGATCTACATGGGCACGCTGTATTTTCAGTTCAGCCTTCCTATGATCGGCCTCAGTTTCCCCGCATCCGTGGTAGGTGGCTTCATCGGCGCGGGTCTCGCCACGCCGTTGGGAAAGATCTTTCCGGAGAAGAAGACCCTGCTTATTGGAGGGTTGATCTGGTACGCGTTGTGGAACACGTTACCTATCATCCTGAGTCTTTTAGACATGTTCCCCAAACCGGGTGACCCATTGCTGTTCTATCTGGTGATGGCCGCCAACGCCATCTGCAGCGTCGGCATCGGTGTACTCGGCGTCATGATTGGGTCGATGATCGCCGACATCACCGACGAACACGAAGAAATTCACGGCAGCCGCAACGAAGGAATCTACTACGCGGCGGCGTCGTTTGCAGCCAAGGCAATCGGTGGATTCGGGATCATCATCTCCGGCGTTGTCGTCGATCTCGCCGGAATTCAACGCAACGCAACGATTGAAACCATCGACCCGGAAGCCCTGCGAACGCTGGCCATGGCAATGGGACCGGGAGTTCTGGTGATGATCGGAATCACGGCGTCGGTAGCAAGCCTCTACAAGCTCACCCGCAAGGAACACAGTCGCATCCGGGCTGCTATCGACGGGGCACAGATCGCCAGAGCCTGAAGCGGAAGAGCCCCGTTATCGGGGCTCTTGTTCAGGTGGTGACAAGGCTACTTCACAAACTCTGGATAGGCTTCGATACCACACTCACCCAGGTCAGCGCCCTCGTACTCTTCTTCTTCACTGATGCGAAGTCCCATGACTATCTTCAGCACCCACCAGACGATGAAACTCGTCGCAAAGGTCCAGACGAAGATGGAAGCAAGACCAAACAATTGGGCGCTGAAACTGGCGTCTGGATTGGTAATGGCCACAGCGAGAAGTCCCCACATGCCACACACTCCGTGTACAGAAAGTGCACCCACCGGGTCATCAATCTTCAGCTTGTCGAAGGCGATGATGGCAAACACAACCAGTACGCCACCCGCTACACCAACCAGCATGGAGGCTACTGCCGTCCCCGCGAGGGGTTCCGCAGTTATCGAGACCAGACCAGCCAGTGCGCCGTTCAGTGCCATGGTGAGATCCGCCTTGCCGAAGACGATCTGTGACAACACCAGCGCGCTGAGCAATCCT
>CAMDVY010000238.1 GCA_945878745.1 Klebsiella pneumoniae
ATGCCAGTCTCGAAATGATTTAGGGAGAAATCCCGGACCCTCGCGATGATCTATATGCGCTCGGCGTGGTCATCTACATCGTACTGACCGGACGCCATCCTTACAATCGACTGCCGGCAGATGAAGCATTGGCTGCAGGGATCACCCCGGAACGGCCTCGGCGGCTGAACATGGCGCAGTGGCGTGGGCTGCGATCGGCATTGGCGTTTCGTCGGGCCGATCGATTGGCGAGTGTGAAGGATCTCCAGACCGCCCTCACAGGCCGACATCTCTGGAGAACCGGCACGATCGCGGCCGTCGCCGCGACGCTGTTCCTGGCACTCACCGGTTCCTGGGTGATCGAAGGGTCGCAAATCGAAGATGTGCGTGACGAAGTCAGACAGGTCACCTTGCTCGATGTACAAACTGCCCGGGTCAGCAGTCTGATCGAAGAACCCGAACTGGACGGTCTATGGTTGCAACGGCTGGATGCGGAATTGCAGAGTCTGGCCGCGATCGACACTTCGGGCGAAGCGGCCAGGGTCTACAAGGAACAGGCGGCGACAGCCATTGCGAGGGGTATTCAAACCCACCAATCGCTGGCAGAGGCGCTGGTTCTCTACGCCGATAGCCAGTTCCTGGCGCCGTCCTCGATTCTGGATAAGGCTATTACCGAGCGGATGAAGGGAAAACTCGATGCCCTTATCGTGCCAGCGGGTGTGACCATGGCCAGAGAACAGACGCTGGCTTCCCTGGATGCTCTGCGTGAGGTGCATGCCGGACTTGAGCAAGTCGGCAAACTCCTGGCAACGGAGCCCCTCGGTAGTATTGTCAGCAGCAGGGATCAGGTGGTCATGCAATTGGTGCAGGAAGGCCGGCGCCGACTGCAGGCCGGAGATCGGCAAGGTGCGAGACGTCTGGCCGATGCGCTCCAACCCTTCCCGTTCACTGCTGACATGATTCGCGACTTGCGAGTCGCAGGGGCGAATCCAGCCAAAGCCAAACCGAAGCCTGAGCCAAAGGTCGACGACGTTGCGACACCGGAACTCGACAAGAAGGCGTTGAAGCTGTTGACGGACGTTCTCTCGGCATCGTGCTTGCGGCTGGATCTGGTCAGGCTGGCTCAAGTGATCCGGCGACATGAAGATGAGCCCGCGTTTGTCGATGCAGCTACTGAGCGCACCAATGCCCGGCTGGATGAGTGCATCAACGAACTCGGATCGGTTGATCCAGCCCTTGCAAACAGTCTGCGCAGCGATGCCACTTCACGGCTTGAAGGACTCGTCGAACTCGAATTTGAATCTCCTGATCCTTGTGCGGAATCCGGAGATGCCAGCTCGACCCTACGGACTTGCCAGGATCAGGCCGCTTCCACACCGACTCCGGAGTTGGTGGTGTACTCAGCCTCCGCCGGCGCTCCGGAATTTGCGATTACACGTTCGGAAATCAGCACACGAGAGTTTGCTGCCTTCTGTGATGACACCGCTCGGTGCCAACTGCAGTCGAGCAACTTTCCGGTAACCGGAGTACCCAGGTCGCTGGTCGAAGATTATGCGCAGTGGCTGAGTGAGCGAACTGGGCACCACTATCGCCTGCCGACCGTCATGGAATGGGAGTTGTTGGCTGGCTCCTCTCAGGGGGGCGTCCGTCATTGTCGAGGACGATACATCGGAGCGGAACGGCCGACGATAACGAATGAAGGTCTGGCTGATGGCAACGGACTCTGGCACGTACTGGGTAACGTCCGGGAGTTGGTGGTTGATGGTGACCACACACTTGCCGCCGGTGGCAGTTTTCGAGACTCAGACGAACGATGTGTGGCACAGACCACGGACCTTGTTGATGAGACCGTCGATGATGCGACTGGCTTTCGTTTCGTCAGAGAGCTGTCATGAGAGAGATGTCATGAGAGAGTTGTCATGAAGCTGATGCGATTGAGTCCGATGGCGCAACGTCTAAGGCGGGTTGCGCGTGCTCACGCAGCCGGAGAATCCACCCTGGGCGAGTACCGGCAAGCAATACAATTGCTGTTGGCGGAATTGCAGCGCGTGTCCCCGCGCAAGCTTGATGACACGCATCGGCGAGCCGAGGTCGCGTCGATGGCCGCTCATTCCGGCTCTGAAAAGGGGCGCGTCGTGAACATGGTTGGGGCTGGATCTTCCGGTCGCGGCCGATCACGACGGCAACTGCGCTGGCTGGTAGGGGCGTTGGGTGTGCTGGTCGCGGGGCTCTGGGCACTCTTGCGGGCCTGACAAGCCGACCATGCGAGTATTCTGACGACCGCGCTTCGTTGCAATTTGATGACAGTCGACCCGACCTGCTCAGGAGCGACGAGGATCCTCCCGTTAGCATCCGCTAACACGACACCTCAGTTTTCTTATGCACATTCCTGAAGAATCACCTGACCGCGAATCAAGATGGGTGCAACGCTTCAGTAACTTCGGTCGGATGATCACGCAAGTGCATGAATAAAAAGACATTATAGGTTCATTGCTGCTGTCGCCGAGTGCGCCCCGATGTCACCGATTTGCGGCAGCGAGAGTGGCTGCAAACAACTTATCCTCATAGTTATCCACAGGCTTTGCGGCGTAGGTGAGGCGGTCGCGGCAAAGTACTGGCACCCGCGGGGCACGATGCGCGATCATTGCTCACCGATCGTGCGTGGCCCAAGTCGTTGCGTGTAGTGCTTCTTCAGACTGACAACGTGCTCGAGCAGTTTCAGCCCGAGTTCGGAGACTATCCCGTCATGTTCGGCAATCTGCTTGAGCACCCGAATATCGAGCTTTCGACCCACGACGTGCGATACAACCTGCCAGCCGCAGGCGCTGGTGATGGTTACGTCATCACCGGCTCCCGGCACAGCGTTTACGATGATCTCCCCTGGATCAGACAACTTGCCATTTTTCTGGAAGGTGAGATCAATTCAGGCAAAAAGGTGGTCGGCATCTGCTTCGGGCATCAATTGCTGGCCCATTTTTTTGGCGGCGAGGTGAGACCTGCAGTGACTGGATGGGAAGTAGGGGTCAAAGAAACCGAGATTCGTGAGCGCATGGACTGGATGCAGCCACCCACTGATCAGGTTAATCTCTTGTCGAGCCACAAGGATCAGGTTGCAGTGCTCCCAGCTTACGCGAGGCTTTCAGCGCAGTCAGGAAGCTGCCCGATCGCTGGCTTCACCATGGGTGACAACGTGATCACCTTCCAGGGGCACCCCGAGTTTCGCAAAGGCTACTCCCGATCCCTCATTGACTATCGTCGAGAGATACTTGGAAAACAGGTGTACACAGAAGGGTTGGATTCCCTCGAAAAATCAACTGATGAGTCGTTGGTGGGCCATTGGATTCAGCGATTTCTGCTCGGCAAGGGTGCAGAAAATGATGCTGACCGGAAAACCGCGAAGGTGACGTCATGAGCCGACCCTGGCAGCTGCGGCGCTACCTGAAGCTGGCCGAGGTGTTGATTCGTGACCGACGATTGGGGTCTCTGGGCCGCGATGCGGACGACAAAATGTCGTCGGTAGGTCGATCAGGCGCGACATTTCAGCGGGTTCGCGAAGACCTCACGACACTCGTTGAGTTACTCAAAGCGTACGCGACCGGCGAGTACCGGGATGTGCCCAGTAAGTCGCTGCTGCTGGTTGCGGCGGGTGTCCTCTACTTCGTGACGCCCATTGATGTGATTCCCGACTTCCTGCTGGGATTCGGTTACCTGGATGACCTGACTGTACTGACGTATGTGATCGGCATCGTTCGAGATGAGATCGAGCGATTTCGCACACGACCGATCCTCTCCACCACTGAGACGATTTCGGGTGCGATTGAACCGGGCTCTGCAAGAGTCGCAAACCTGTCTGATATCAGCGGCGAGGGGGCATGATCAACCAGTCTTGGCGATGGATTTTGGGCGGTGTTTCATTTCTGCTGCTGACAGGTTGTACGGTTTCTGCGACCTACAACAATCTTGATCGGCTAGCGCGCTGGCAGATCGCCGACTATGTGGATTTTGATGATCGTCAGGATGCCTACTTCCGGGCTGAGCTCGATCGCGTCTTGTATTGGCATCGTGTCTCCGAGCTGCCGGTCTATGCCGAACGGCTGGATGAACTAGCACGCGAGATCAACCAGGAATTCACAGAACCCACGCTGGAAGCCATGATCCAGGATGTCAGGACCTGGGCCGAGCGAATTGAAGCGGAAGCCATGTCGATGACCATCGAGCTGATGCTCTCTCTGACGGATGCTCAGGTTGCGGAATTGCCCGCCAGGCTGGAAAAAGCGAACGCGGAGTTTGTCGAGGAAGAGCTGGACATCGATTTGAGTGAAGTCCGAGAGAATTGGGCCGATTCGATGGTGGATGGCGCCAAGTACTTCATGGGGTCGTTGACACGAGAGCAGCGGGACTACGTTCAGGCTCAGTCGTTGCGCTATCAGCCAGAACAGGTGATGTGGGTCGAATACCGTCGTCGCTGGCAGGCAGCCTTGCTGGAGGCTCTGGCCGGACGACGTAAAGCGACGGCGTTTGAGACCCGATATCGCCAGCTGGTCAAGGAGCGGGAGTCGTTCTGGAGCCCCGAATTCACTGGTGTGAGCAAATCGAACGATGCACTTCGACGGGACGTTACGCTCATGCTGTTACGGACTGCAAACGACCAGCAACGCGAGCGGATGACTGAACGGCTGAGTGGCTTTTCAGAAGATTTTCGTGAGTTGACCGCGGAGGCGGAAATCCCCGGTCCGTCTGGTGGCGGCTGCCTGATCCGATGCCCGTCGTCAGGTCAGTCTTCTCAGATTCGATCCGACTCGTGAGGCTCAAGCAGCAACCAGGCCAGCAGATAGGCAGCAATCACTAGCTTGGGCAGGAATAGCCCGGCGATCACCAATGCAACACGTATGGCCGCAGGATCAGTTCGTGTTGTGCGAGCGATGCCGGCGCAGACTCCGCCAATCCAACCGTTGTGTTTATCCAGCATCAGGGTGTTTCTGATTCGACGATACATGTCGCAGATCTCCGGGTTAGTTCAATGGGCTGTTTGGGTTCGGAAGCTGCGTAGCGCTGCATTGATCGCAGATCGGCAGCAGATCAAGGATGCTGGCGGAGAGTTCTGAGCTCGACAGAGCTGCCAGACTCAACATGGCCTTGAGGGAAAGGATGAGGGCGATAGTCAGCAAGCAGGTATTTGGATATCTGAGCCTGGGTCGACGGGTAATATTCATCAAACGCATCCTGGGGTTGGTAGATGGTGCCTTGAGTGTTCTTCAACTTCCGTGCCAGAAAAACGTTGGGAAAAGTAGCTCCGAAGGTGCCGAGTAACTGCGATTGTGGCGTAACTGACGAAATAGTGGTCGTAATGTCAGAGTTATCAGGTTGAAAAGGGAAAGGTATGGATTTTCATTTCGCCAACGTCTTTGAGGCGATCAGTGACTTGCAGCCGGAGCGAGCCGCCTTGATTTGCGATGGTCTGACCCGGAGCTGGCGTGAGTACG
>CAMDVY010000239.1 GCA_945878745.1 Klebsiella pneumoniae
CAACTACCCAGACAAGGGGCACTACGGCCACCACCACGAGCAGCGCCAGCACATCGTTTGCTTCCCGCCAGCCCATGGCGGATTGCAGACGGGTTACCAATGGCGGTAGAAAAAACCCGCCGATAGACGTACCCACAGTCGAGATGCCCAGCGCCAGTCCGCGTCGCCGACCAAACCAGCGCGCCGTGAGCGTCTGCGCCGCAAGGGGACCCGCGAGCAACGTGCCACCGACCACAAGCGAGCCGTACAACACCACGAGCTGCCAAAGCGCCGTAGCCCGGGCCGCAAGCACCAGCGCCAATGCAAGACTGACAGCACCGGCACAGACGAGCACCCGCACCGACAATCGATCCACTGCCTGCCCGGCAAACGGCGCCAGCAAACCCATGGACACCTGCAGCGTAAAGAACACCAGCATGATGTCGCCACGGCCAACACCGAACTCGGCAGACCAGGGCGCTACCCAAAAGGTGAAACAATAGATGCCGATACCAAAGCTGATCGCCTGAAACACGAGTCCGGCAATCACAATATTCCATCCGTGATACCACGGCATGCTGGTCTTCTCCCCTGATGACCCGATCATGCACCAGCAAACTACGCGGCTCCACCAGAAATATCGGCATCACTCGGGTGACAATCGCGCTTGCAAATCCACAAACGGGAAGTGAGGTCACTCAACAGGGGAACTTTGTCAGCTGAACACCACGGCGCATAATTGGCATACGGCTCGAGACATTGAAGCAAGACCAAAGCAGCAGCTTGCTGGAGAAAAGAGTGACGACGTGGTCGCGACGAGGCGTATTGAAGGCTGCGGGCACCCTACCGGTGTTGTTCTCAGCATCCACATCCCACAGCACCCCAACCCATCGGCGATGGGCCTTGCCACACAAACGCCGCGTCCGTGTTATCGAAAATAGCTGGCTGACGATGGCCGATGGCATTCGCCTCTCCGCACGTATCTGGCTACCGGACGGCCATCGCGAACCGCCTGCGCCTGTCGTGTTCGAGTACATCCCCTACCGCAAACGCGATCGTTATCGGGAGCACGACAATTACTGGGGTCAGACACTCGCATCACGCGGTATTGCCTACGCGCGCATTGATGTACGCGGGTCAGGCGATTCGGAAGGCGTGATGACGGACGAATACACCGAAGACGAGTTGCGAGACGGATTGTCCTGCATCGAGTGGCTGTCCCGGCAACCCTGGTCGAACGGCGCGGTAGGCATGCGCGGCATTTCCTGGGGTGGCATCAACACACTGCATATCGCGGCCCGCAACCCACCCGCTCTCAAAGCCATCATGCCGATGAACTGCACCGAAAACCGCTATACCGATGATGCGCACTATATCGGCGGCGCGCTTGGGCACACCAACTTCCAATGGGGAACGCTGTTCAAGACTGTGATGGCGGGTCCACCCGATCCTGCTATCAGCGGGCCTGACTGGGAAACCAAATGGCGCGCGAGGCTGGATGCGACACCCGACATCATGCGGACGTGGGTTTCACATCAGCAGTTCGATGAGTACTGGCACCGTGGGGTAGTCGACGCTGCTGAGATCAAGATCCCTGCCTACCTCGTGTCAGGATGGCAAGACACTTATTCGAAGCCGGTACTGAGACTGTTCGGGAACTTGAGCGGGGCTCGCAAGTGTCTGATTGGTCCTTGGGGCCATACCTATCCCTGGGCAGCGCAACCGCAAGGTCTCGACTGGGCGACAGAGGAAATCCGTTGGTGGGAGCATTGGTTGCGTGATGTGGACACCGGCATCATGGATGAGCCGATCTTTCGCGCATTCATGAACTACGCGCCATCTGCGCAGCAGATTCCCAATGCAATTCCTGGACGGTGGATCGCTGAAGCGGCATGGCCAAGACACACAACGCCCGTGACCCTGCATCTGAATGGATCGGGTCGACTCGCCACAAACCCGGAACCTGTTCAACACGTTGTTCATTCGGGTGGCAAGATCGTCGGACTGACCAAACCCGAGTGGCTGGATCGTCCATCCGTCGAACAGTCGCCGGACGACGCAAAATCCCTGGTTTTTGACACGACGCCGTTTGACCGAGACATCGAAATCCTTGGGCAACCACAGCTGCACGTGCGCGTGCAGTCGACACAGCCCATCGCGCAGTTGGCGGTGAGGCTGACGGAGGTGACACCGGCGGGCGAATCCTGGTTGGTCAGCTCCGGGCTGCTTAATCTCACCCATCGCCAGCAGGGTGAGGCGCCTTCTGCGCTCACGCCGGGTCATGCGTACGACGTGATCATCAATCTTTCTCCGATCGCGCACCGTTTCAAACATTCTAGTCGTCTGCGCATTGCGTTATCCGATGGACTCTGGCCGATGGCCTGGCCTTCACCGCGACCGGCCGATCTAACCTTTGTTCTGGGCCAGCATTCGCGACTTGAATTGCCCATACGGCAGCAGGAAGTTGCCTTTGCACCGTTCGCGATCTCTGAGGTTTTGCAACCACAAGAGCCCGGCGCCTTGCGACCGCGCACGGTGATCGCCGCAGTCGAGCCCGGTCGCTACTCGATTGAAAACAACTCACCTCCTCACGAACGCACCATTACGGATACTGGAAGTGTTTTGTCCAGCGAATCAAGGGAAACCAGCGAAATCAGCGAAGGTGACTACAGTGCCTGCGTCTGGAATCAGCGCATCGTCGCGCACTGGCAGCACGTGGACTGGAACTGCAGCGTGGAGGCGGGATATGAACTGCGTGCTGACGCAGCTCAGTTCCACCTCGTTGAGACACTGGTTGCCAAGTCCAATGGCAAAACGATTTTCGAACATCGACGTGCTGCGGACATTCAACGTAACCTGGTTTAGGGCCCGATGGTCTTTTGAACATATTCCCTACAATGCGAGAAGCGCTTTCACAGGATGAGTGGTGCGCTCTAGGTGCAGATGAGTAGTTCGGGTTGAGTATTTTGTTACCAGTTCAGATCTTCAGCATAACCCCAGTCGATCAGTGACTGGCCGGCAATATTCTTGAATTCCCGTTTCTGTCGTTCTGACCAGTTGTCTTTCCAGCGTCCCGTAGACTTGAAACCAGCGGGCTTCTCGACCGGCGTCCAGACCACCCGCTTATCTTCGCTAACGCTTGCACTTGAGGAGCCACGGACTGGCAATTCTGCGATTGTTGAAAAGGGGTAGCCGGACACGTCAATGCCGAAGTGCCCGAACACTGATCTTGCGAGCGCTTGCGTGTCCGCCTGAACTGTTTCGTAGGTGGTATAGAAGAACTTTTGGTCGCCTTCATGGCGAGCTTTGTGCTGTAACAGGAATCGGGCTCTGGTATCCCAGTCGCGAGCAACCTCGCTGAGGGAGCGCTCTTTCCATGTGCTGATCGTGGATTGGACGACGTCCCGTCCATCCCGCATTAACACCACACAGCGTTCAAAGGGAAAAACCATCTCGAAATAGTCCAGATGTGCCACGTCGGGCACCTTCATCAGTAGTGTTCTACCGGGGGTAATCGATTGGTATAGATAGTTAACGAATGCGCTTCCGAGCAACGGAAGATAAAGCAGTTCGTCGACTTTCCCTCGATTTTGCTTGTAAGAGTTGAAGAAACCGGTTTGAGCTCGAAGGAGATCATCAATTGTTCCCAGTAGTGGGAACTCCCATATGTCATTGGGAAAGGCCTCGATCTGCGGATGTAAGCGGAGGACTTCACCGAGGTGCACGGTCCCCGAGCGCGTCGTGACGCCATGGACAAAGATGGCCGGCGGACTATTGACGCCGCGGATAGCACGGAAAGCTCGGAGGTCCTGGTCAGAAAACTGACGCGATGGCGCCACGGACGAATATCGCGCGCCGGACGAACGCCTGCCACGAAGCTTCAGGGGCCGAAGAGCCCTTCTAATGAACCCATTCAGTGCGCCGAGTGCAGAACCCATGTTCACTCTCAAATTGAGTTGTTGCGCTATTGTCAGCGAGACTTCTGCAATCGTGAACACGAGGTTCGAGTCATGCCCCGCTCTTCTTCGCGGTACGTGTTGTATCGTGCAGATCCAGTTTCAAAACGAGTTTACCGGACCCAGATGGTCCCGGTACAGTTGAGCGTCGCTGGCTACTTCGACAGAAGTTTCCGATCTTCCGCGTCAGCGTACGTGGCATCGCGATAGGCAATCGATGTCGGGCTCTGCAGCAATCCCCAGCCCTTAAACTCTGCGAAGGCAATCCTTCTGCTGCAAGTTTAGGAACGCATTCGTTGACCACCGACGCGCAGGCAAGAGTGGTCAGCGTGCAACATTGGGACAGAAAAAACGGCAGGGTGATAGTTTTTGGGTCGAAGCGTTCAAGATCGTCGGGCAATAGTGCACCGGTCAGATTGACAAATAGGGTTGGTGAACGTGTTGCAACAATCCACTACCTCGTTGGGACATACTGCTATCGTCACATGATTATTGACTCGCACTCTGTTTGCGACTAGCCGGGCTCGTCTCTACTTTTCGGTGCGGTGGCTTTTCTTGTCAATGAGAAGTACCTGCAGTGCTGAGTGTGGTGACGCGCGTGTTGCGGAGCCTTCCTCTTCAGATTTATGGGGAATCAGGTCTGACCGTGCCAACTGCGTATCACGTCAGCGCCCGATCGCCTGTTCCGTCCGCCCACTATGCGAGAACCCGCGGCCCAGTTGGCACAGTCCGTTTGCTCTTTGTCCGTGAAAATCTGCTCATGGCGGTACTGCGCAGACCTTTCTGGTCAACCCGATCGTCGATATGTACGTTGGCGACGCATGATGGCCCTGGTCGACGGGTAACACAGAATGGCGACGCCGGAATCCAACAATCCGCTTATGCGGCGGCCATGCTCGAAGAACACTATCTCGGATTTTCCATCATTTTGGCTACGCCTTCGAGACAGGCTCTTACTTCAGCAGCCAGACTGCCAACGCTTTTGGCTCTTCTTTTGCCACTTCCGCCGACACTGCCATTGGAACTCCGCAAATACGTCATCGCGGCCAAAATTTCACGCACAATTCTTAACAAATCGGGTCGCGTAGACCATCAGCGTCGCGTGATGTTTCGAAACTCTGACCTAAAACAGTTCGTTTTCAAAAAGTTCGTCGAAGAAACCCTGGTCACAAAAAAAGCTCTTGTCTTCAACTCTTCACTCGGAACACCGTCCGGAAAGCCACCAATAAAACGCCACACGAACTCGAATCCTGCTAGACACCCATGCCGCGTGTAGCCACAACCGTCGTTGGCGATTGTGCTGCTGACTGCGTTTGAATTGAAAGCCTTGAAGATCACGGGGTTGACTGCATGGAGTCAATGGCCCAACCCAAACCGAAGGGTCGGTCTTTAGTTGCCACTTCTGCCATTTCCGTGCTGTTGCTTCGAGTATTAACCTTGATTCGACAATAATCGGCAGTACTTCAGGCACACCTCCGATCGCAATGTCGGGCAGCGCTCTCCGCTACAGCGGTGGTCTCT
>CAMDVY010000240.1 GCA_945878745.1 Klebsiella pneumoniae
ATGATGGTCTGGGCTTCGGCAGTGGTGGGCGGGACCTCGTAAGCAGAGACCGCTTGGTTTATACCGTTCAAGTTGATGGTCAAACAGTCGTGGACCTGCGCCGCTCAGAGAAGGATATTGGCGATGTGCGGTTCTACCTTGGGCGCTCACTGCTGGATAGCTCGAATCGTTCGCTAGCCGTGCGTGGCCTTGTCAAACTCCCCACTGGAAATGTCGATTCCCTGTCCGGATCCGAGGCGATGGACGCGGGCGCCTGGCTGGAGTATGGCCAGGTTGACGTTTTTGGCCTGTCGAGACTGAGCATGACGGCGATGATCGGCGGCATGTATCTGGGCAAGGGAGAATTGCTGCCAGAGTTGCAGAGGGATTTCATGCCGGTCGGTCATCTCGGCTTCGGCTATCAGGTCCATGATCGTGTTCAATTGCTCATGCAGGCAGATGCACAAGGAGCACCCTTTGATGTCGATCTCAGTTTGCTGGGTCGAACTGGCCTGCAGGGAACTCTCGGCGGCCGCGTGTTCTTCAAGCCTTCGCTGTGGCTGGATCTGGGGCTTGTCGAGGATCTCTACAGCAACAGTTCTCCCGACGTGATCTTCCATCTGTCACTGCATGGTCGACTTGGCTCTGATTGACGCGATTCGACTCATGACAGGACCTCGCGTGGGCTTGTAAACTCCAGCCTCTTTGAAGTTTGGGAGCAATCTTCCGTGGCCATGCAACACTCACCGCTGCTGATGTCCAGGATCCTCGATCGTGGAGCGCGGTTGTCACCGAAGGACGACATCGTTACCGCAACGGCAGAAGGTGTTCGACGACAGAGTATTCGACAGACACGTGACCGCGCTCATCAGCTTGCTCACGCTCTGGCAAAGGCTGGCATCCGGGTAGGTGATCGTGTTGGCACGTTCATGTGGAATGGTTCGCGGCATCTGGAGGCCTATCACGCAACGGCGGGTATGGGCGCCGTCCTGCATACGCTGAACGTCCGGCTGTCCGACAAGGATCTCGAGTACATCATCAATCATGCAGCCGACAAGCTGATCATCGTCGATGCGGATCTATTGCCGCTGCTTGAAGTTCTGCAGGGGCGGATGCCGACCGTCGAACGTTTCATCGTCGCCACTGAGTCGGGGTTTGAAGGCTGGCAGACGACCTTGCCCAGGGCCGTTGACTACGAGGCGTTCATTGCCGGTCACTCGACGGAATACGAGTGGCCACAGATCGATGAAAACTCGCCGCTGGGCCTTTGTTATACCAGTGGAACTACCGGTAATCCCAAAGGCGTCGAGTACGAACACCGATCCCAGTATCTGCATACGATGGCACAGTGCATGACCGACAGCATGGGGCTATCAGGCACGGATACGCTGTGCGGCATTGTGCCGATGTTCCATGCCATGGGCTGGGGGTTGCCCTGGTCGGCAATGATGCTGGGCTGCAAGCAGGTGATGCCGCATCGTTTCATGACCATGGACCGACTCGCCGATCTGATCTCTTCGGAAGGGGTCACGGTATCAGCCGGAGTGCCAACGATCTGGCAGGGCATCAAAGGGCTCATCGAAGCCAACCCGGGCAAGTACGATTTCAGCAAACTCAGTCGGCTGACCTGCGGCGGTTCCTCACCACCGCCTTCACTCATTCGTTGGTACTGGGATATGTTGGGCGTTGAGATGATTCAGGGCTGGGGGATGACGGAAACTTCTCCGCTGGCCACCTTGTCCCGCAAGGTTATGAAACGCAGTCAGTTGGCCTTGTCCGAGGATCAGCAGTTCCAGAATGTCGCCAAGGCGGGTCTGCTCATGCCCGGGCTCGAGATCGATATCTTTGATGCGGACTTCAAACGTCTTCCGCACGACGGTGAGACTGTCGGCGAGATCCTGATTCGTGGTCCATGGATCTGTTCGGAGTACTTCAATAATCCACAGCCCGAGAAATTCCATGATGGCTGGCTGGTCACCGGCGATGTTGGCAAGATCGATCCTGATGAATACCTGATCATCTCGGATCGTTCCAAGGATCTGGTGAAAAGCGGTGGTGAGTGGATTTCCTCGGTGGACCTTGAGAATCATATCGTCGCCATGGACGGGATTGCACAGGCTTGTGTAGTTGCTCACCCACACCCGAGATGGGACGAACGACCGGTTGCTCTGGTTGTCTTGCAGGATGGCGTGGCACTGGATCGCCAGGCGGTACTTGATCATTGCGCCAAGGCATTTGCGAAGTGGCAGCTCCCGGACGACGTTCTTGATGTGAAGAGCATTCCGTTGACGTCGACCGGCAAGATGGACAAAAAGGTGGTGCGGGCAAATCTTGAAGCACAAGGTTACGTGCTGCCCGATCTGCGACCCAAGGCCGCTTCCTGACAAGACTTCTCACGCGGACTGCCGGTGCGGTCGTCCGTGTGTTGATTGGTGTGGAATCCTGAAGGCCGCTAGAATCCACCGACCGGATGTTCAAGAGACAGACCTATGTCGCGTTTTGTATCGATCGGGGAAATTCGTGAGGCGAAGGGACTGCGCATGGCAGTGCTGCGCGAAATTCCTTCTCCCTGGACCGAGGCAGCAAAGGGAATATTCCATGCCAAAGGTCTGGACTGCCTGTATGGCGCGCAAGCGGAGAGTGATCCTCCACAAGCCGTAGCACATCACTATGGCAACAGCTCGGTCCCTGTTGTTCTGTTTGACAATGAAAAGCCGCGCACCGGGTGGGCAGAGATCCTGATTCTTGCGGAACGTCTATCCGATTCCGCCCCGCTCATTCCGGACGACGCCGAAGATCGCGCCGATCTGTTTGGCATTGCCCATGAAATATGTGGCGAAATGGGGCTCGGCTGGGCCTATCGATTGGTGATGATCGGCGATACCACTCGCGGTGCCTTCCCTGCCGGGGTCACACGATATCTGGGTGGTAAGTATGGTCAGAACCCGGTGCACGCCGAGTCTGCGCATCGCCGTGTTGCCAGTATCCTGCGCATGCTCTCCAAGCGGCTTGAGCAGAGCGACTATCTGGTTGCCAGCCAGCTCACCGCGGCAGATATCTACTGGGCCACGTTTGCCAACATGTTCATTCCGCTGCCTGAATCGCTGATGAAGACGACGCCGATGATCCGCAGTGCGTATTCTTGTCAGGACGAACGATTACTGGGTGCGATCTCGCCACGTCTTGCCGCCCATCAACGACGAATTTATGACGAATTTCTCGAACTTCCAGTTCAGCTGTAGACGAGTTGCGAAAACATGACCTCAGGAGTGATGAATGCGTTTTGATAATCGGGTGACCCGCGATCTTGGCGTTGAGATTCCAATCGTCCAGGCTCCCATGGGGTGGATTGCACGTTCCCAATTGGCTTCGGCGGTGAGCAACGCCGGCGCCTTTGGCATCATTGAAACATCATCCGGAGAACTCGATGCCGTTCGAGAGGAAATTCGCAAGATGCGAACGCTTACGGACAAGCCCTTCGGAGTGAATATTGCGCAGGCTTTTGTTCGCGATCCAAACATCGTCCGCTTCGTGATCGACGAAGGCGTGAAGTTTGTGACCACATCTGCGGGCAGTCCGGAGCGTTA
Organism: Klebsiella pneumoniae; assembly: GCA_945878745.1. GTDB lineage: Bacteria > Pseudomonadota > Gammaproteobacteria > Pseudomonadales > Azotimanducaceae > SYFY01. Next base: position 3,567 of record CAMDVY010000240.1, read on the forward strand.
TACCGAAGAACTCAAGAAGGCCGGGCTCACGGTCTATCACGTTGTTCCCAACCTCTCTGCGGCGAAAAAAGCCGTTGAGTGCGGTGTGGACGGTATTGTTGTGGAAGGTGGTGAAGGCGGTGGTTTCAAAAATCCCAGGGATGTCGCAACCATGGTGCTGCTGCCGCTGGTGCGCTCCCAGGTGAGCGTGCCTATCATCGCGGCAGGTGGATTTGTCGATGGCTCCTCTATGGCGGCAGCGTTTGCACTCGGAGCAGAAGGCATCCAGATGGGAACTCGCATGGTGTCCGCGCTGGAGTCGCCCGTCCATCAGAACTGGAAGACCGCCATCGTGACCGCGAAGGAAACCGATACGGTTTTCCTCAACCGGCATCAATCACCGGCGCTGCGTGCACTGCGCACCCAGAAAACGACGAAGCTTGAGTTCGACACGGAAAAAAATGCGATGGGCGATTTTGGTCGCGCCATTGATTTGTACTTCGGTGGTGACATGGAAGCGGCCATTGCGCTTACCGGTCAGGTGTGCGGACGAATCGACTCCGTGCGACCAGTCGCCGAGATCATTGCCGAAGTCCGCGCGGATTTCTTCCGCATCATCGGTGAGCTGCACCGACAGTACTCCGCCTGAGGCTCCGAGCGACACATGGGCAAACTTTGCCGGGACAGGGCCTGGCAGGGTCATGCGTCGAGGTTGAACCTGCTGTGCGCTGGTTCACAGCGCTCGTGGTATGGGTGTCTATACTTCAGCAATAAGCCCACCAAGGATGGTTAACCATGGCTGTTCGAAAACTCCTCTCGAGGCTGGCCGTTACCGCTGCTTCCGCGCTTCTTGCCCATAGTGTCAATGCAGAGACGTTGTTTGGAATCTACGCCGGTGCTGGCAGCTGGCACCAGAACAGTGAAGGTTACCTGCAATCCAACGGCACCGAGGTCGATACCAGTCAGGACATGGGCCTGGGTGACGATGATGGCAACGTCATTGCGGTTGCTTTCGAACATCCCATTCCCTTTGTGCCCAATGTTCGCGTGCAGCAGGCAAAGGTCGGGATGCGCGGGGGCATCGAGATCGACCGGGATGTGGTGCTTGCTGGTGTGAGCTTTATTCCTCCCGGCACGGTTGACTCAACGCTCAATCTCAAGATGACGGATGCCATCCTCTATTACCGTGTGCTGGACAATGCCCTCAGCCTGGATCTCGGGATCGAAGCTCGCAAGCTAGAGGGCAGTGCATCGATTTCCGGTGGTATCTACCGAGCGGAAGTTGAGTTTGATGGCACAATTCCGATGCTGTATGCCGCTGTCGAGTTTGAGCTGCTCAGCGGCTTCTGGATGTCTGCAAACGCGCAGGCCGTCACCTGGAAGGGTGACTCTTTTCTCGATTACAGCGGAGTGTTGGGCTGGAATTCGGATCTTGGCCTTGGTCTCGAAGTGGGCTATCGCTACTTTCGCCTGAAGCTCGATGAACTCGGCGACATCGAAAAGGCCAACCTGATCATCGATGGTCCCTTTGCCGCGCTGAATTACCGGTTCTGATTCCGGCTTGTATAGAGCCTCGATTTGGCAGCGGAGTTTTCTTGTGGACTGATACACTCAGCCCGTCATGTCTCAATCTCAAGCACTCGCTGATCTCCAGGCGCTGTTGCCGCCGGACGGTCTGATAACCGACCCTGCCGGCAAACGCCCCTACGAAGCCGATGGCCTCACCGCGTTCCGGGAGGTGCCGTGGGCCGTTGCGTTGCCACGCACCCGTGAACAGGTGCTAACTATCCTTGCGATCTGTCGCCGTCACCAGATACCAATCGTTCCGCGTGGTGCTGGAACGGGACTCTCCGGTGGCGCCAGACCCATGC
>CAMDVY010000241.1 GCA_945878745.1 Klebsiella pneumoniae
ATGTTCGTGGCGGCCTACTCGGTACATCTGCCCAATGGCTGGCCCGCGATTGCGCCCTCCGCGCCGGCCGAGATCTGTAAACCGGCCACTGATGCGCACGCCAATTCCAGCGTTTTCGCCCGTTACATCACCTGTTACAACGTCAATGAGCGGACCATCGAGGCAGCCACCCGGCTGGACAAGGCCAAAGACATCCTGAAAGAACACGGCAACTGGAGCTATCTGAACGGCAGCGGCAGCATCGTCAAGCTCAACAACGGCATCGAGTTCGCGGCGATGTACTTCATGATGTTGTTGTCGCTGGCCGTGATTGGTGGCGGGCGATTGTTGAGCCTCGACTATTTCGTCAATCTGCTGCTCAGAAAAAAGTAGCCGCAATGAGCAACTGACGGCGCAAATCAACTGCGGGCAGGCACGCTGCCCGCTATCATCGTCCCGCCATTTACCAGGGTGTGTTTCATGTTCAGAGCCGTCACGATCCTAACGCTGCTGCTGATTGCCAGCTGCGCGACGAAGGTTGCAGGCCCGCCGCCGGTTGAGATCATCAAGAGTCCGAACGACGACCGTGGCTATCGATATCTGGAGCTACCCAACCAGCTCAAGGTGGTGCTCATCACCGATGCGAGCAGCGACAAGGCCGCGGCGGCGCTGACCGTATTTCGTGGCAGCGTACATGATCCGAAGGCCCATCCCGGCCTTGCCCACTTCCTTGAGCACATGCTGTTCATCGGCACCGCCAAATACCCGGATGTAGATGGTTATCAGCAATTCCTCACGGCCCACGGTGGCAGCTCGAACGCCTATACCGCCGCTGATCACACCAACTACTTCTTTGACGTTGCCCCGCCTCAATTTCCAGAAGCGCTGGACCGTTTCGCGGACTTCTTCATCAGCCCACTGTTCACCGCCGAATACGTCGATCGGGAAAAGAACGCCGTCAATTCCGAGTATCAACTGCAGATCAAGGACGATGGCTGGCGTGGCATGACGGCAGGCAAGCTCCTCATGAATCCTGCCCACCCGCTGGCCGGGTTCAACATTGGCAGTCTGGAAACCCTGGATGGCGACGTTCGTTCGGCCCTGCTCAAGTTTTTTGCAGAGGAATATTCGTCGGACCAGATGGCCCTGGTGGTGCTTGCGCCGCAGTCGCTGGATAGCCTGCAAACGCTGGTGACTGAACGGTTCGGCGCCATCCCCAACCACAACCTTGGTCGCGATGATCCACCAGAGCAGGTGTTCACCGAGGACAACCTGCCGGTTCGGCTTGACGTCAAACCCATCCAGGAACTGCGCAGCGTAACCTACTCGTTTCCAGTGCCGGCACTGCGCCCACACTACCGCGCCAAACCCGAGTTCTACATTGCCAATTTTCTCGGACATGAAGGCAAGGGCAGCCTGTACGCCAAGCTGAAGGCACTGGGCTGGGCGACGGGTTTGTCCTCAACATCCGGAGATCTGGACACGGATGAATCCAACTTCGATGTCAACATATCGCTCACCGAAGAAGGGGCCAAACATATCGATGAGATCACGGCCTACCTCTTTGCCTATATCGATTTGATGCGTCAGGAGGAGCCTCAGGAATGGCGGCAGAAGGAACTCGTGCTGCTCGGTGACCTCGGTTTCCGCTTCATGGAAAAAGGCGGCGCCATGCGAACCGTCTATGCCCTGGCCCCAGCGCTCATGAACTATCCCGCTGAAGAGATTCTTTACTTTCGTTATCGCTACGATGAATTCAAACCAGAGCTGATCCGAAGTTTCATGGATCAACTGCGGCCAGAGAACGTTGCGCTGCAGGTTACCCTGCCCGATGTAAAAACCGATGCCAAGGAACGCTGGTTCGGTGTGGACTATGCGATTACCAAAGGTCCGATCAAGGTCGCGACGCTACCGGCATCCGCATTGACCGATTTGTCACTGCCGGAAGCCAACCCGTTTCTCCCGGAAAATCTCGAACTGGTCACCGCTGAAGCGGCGCCTCGTCAGATGATCAACGATGATTCGGTGAACTACTGGCTGCACACGGACGGCCAGTTTGGCATCCCCAAGGCCAACCTGCGATTTACCCTCAACATCGATGGTGGTCTCGTCACCACCGAGGATCAGGCGGCTGCCCGCCTGTACGCCGATCTGGTGGCCGACGCCACCAATCAATGGGCCTACGCCACCATGATGGCAGGCATGAATGCACAGATTGGCACTCGTCCACGCGGTTTTCGTTTTGACGTTACCGGCTACAACGACAAACAAGGGGTGCTGGTCGAGCGCGTGCTGGAGACCTTCGCCACCCTGTCCATCGATGCCGAGCGGTTTGCCATCATCAAACGCGATCTGATCCAGTCGCTGGACAACGTTGACAAGGAACGCCCGTACACGCAGACCATGGCAGCCGTCGGCCAGGCAGTGCATGGCACGGAGTGGCCGGCCACCGAAATCTCGCGGGCCGTTTCGGCGATTACCCCGGCCAGCCTCGATGCATGGCGCAAAGAGCACCTGGCCACCGTTGGCGTGTTTGGACTCGCCCATGGCAACGTCACCGAGGCCGGTGCCCGCAGCGTGCTGGACGCCGTTCGCAGACACTTCACGGTCAGCGAAGTCGAGACGACACTGCCCGGTCCTGTGCAGCTGCGCACAGCGCACTCCATCGAATTGCCTATCGAGCATGGTGATGCCTCCATCGTCGCCTTTGTGCAGGAACCGGATCGCTCCCTGCGTTCGAAGGCGATCACTCAACTGGCGGCGCACATCATTTCCCAAGGATTTTTCACCAGCCTGCGTACGGAACAACAACTCGGTTACGTGGTGGGAATGGGCGCCAGGGCCATTGATCGACAGCCCGGTATGCTGCTCACCGTACAGTCGCCGGTTGCGTCACCCGACCAGATCCTGAAAGCCATGCAGGCTTACCTTGATAGGCAACCTGCGATACTCGCTTCGATGTCCGAGGAGCAGTTCAATGCCCAGCGGCAGGGACTACTCGTCAAGCTGCTGGAAGCCGATAAAAATCTGGGACAACGAACAGAGCGGTACTGGAACGATCTTGATGACGACATCACCACCTTTGATGGCAATCGCCAACTGGCGGCAGCGGTTGAGTTGCTGACCCTTGAAGATGTGCGTGCCTATGTCAGTGATCTGCCACGCCGTTTGAAGTCGCAGAGCATTATCGCGTTTTCACGGGGTGCCTTTGCGCCTCTGGCGAAACAGGGTGAACGGTCAGCATCGGTGGCCGACTTCAAGCGTCGGCAAAGGAAGGGCTGATTACCGTTGATTGGACAATCGTTGTGCAATCGCATGGCCGTGTAGGAGCGCTCTCCTGAGCGCGATCTTCGATTATTCCAACAATCGCGGTCGGAGACCGCTCCTACATACCTGCGATCTGCAACCCTGTAAATCGCGATGGGCTCAGGTTTACTCGAGGAAAAAGCGGTACGGCGGCAGCGAACGCTTCAGCATCGCGCCATAACGCGCGGTAACAAACCGACGATCCAGAAGAGTAATGCGGCCGTGATCCTTTTCATGGCGAATGAGGCGGCCGCAGGCCTGCACCAGTCGTAGCGCGGCATCAGGCACACTGATTTCCATGAACGGATTTCGGCCCTGGTGTTCTGCCCACTCGGCCATCGCCTGATCAACGGGATCATCCGGCACCGCAAACGGCAGTTTGCAGATGATGACGTGTCGACAATAGTCATCCGGCAGGTCGAGGCCTTCCGCAAAACTCGCCAAGCCGAATAGATAGCTGATCTCACCACCATCGACGCGCAGTCGATGGGCATCGAGCAGCGCCTGTTTGGCCGCCGCACCCTGTACGAGCAGGTGATCGGTGACTTTGCGAGGCAGCAGTTCCAGCACTTTGCGCATCTGCCGCCAGGAGGCAAACAGCACCAGCGCGCTGCGCTTCTGGGCTAGCAACCCGGGCATGAGGCCAGCAATCTCGATCGTGTGTGCATCCGCCTGTCGTGGATCGGTGGTCATCGGTGGCACATGGAATTCCACCAGATTTGGATAGTCAAACGGGCTTGGAATGCAGAGTGTCGCCGCATCCGCGCCGAGACCAGAGCGTTCGAGGAATCGATCCCAGCGACCGGCTGCGGTCAACGTCGCACTGGCACAGACAGCGCCATGGCAGCGACCCCACAGGACATCACGCAGCAATTCACCCGGTTCGATCGGCGCACTGATGATCTCGTAGTCATCACCGCTCTGATTGACCCATCGCGCATGCATGACGGGCACACCCTCTTCATCGATCACCGCCGGGGCTTCTGCAAAATCGGTCAACACGCCGATGATCGCTTCGGCGCGCGCCAGCAATTGCCCAAGTACTGGCAACCAGTCATCCGTCTCGTGCTTGTTGGGCCAGTCGACGTCCCCGGCAACGACTTCGTCCAGCTTGTCTTCCATCCGCGACAACACTGACTCGACCTCACGCATGGACGGCAGGATATCGCCGCAGGCTCGAGCGAGATCAACCGGCACGCAGCCCAGTGGAAAACGATGGGTTGCCAGCGACTCATCGCGCGCGGTGAACTGAAGACGCGACACCTCGGACAGCAGCAGACTGAAAGACTCCGCCGCTGCCGCAGTTTCTGCTGCGAGCGTGGTCGCCAGCGCCACCAGAAACGGTGGTCGCTCAAAACGCTGGGTCATCGTGCCGGTGGCACTGTTGACCTGATCGAACCAGGAAATGGCACCTTTCAATCGTGTGCGGGCAGAGAAGTGAGACTGCGTCTTGTCAGGCAGATGATGGGCTTCGTCGAAGACGTAGATGCAGTTTTCCGGCTCCGGCAGCACCACACCACCACCCAGACTCAGGTCGGCCAGCACCAGATCGTGGTTGGCGACGATGACATCAACCCCTTCCAGTTCCTGGCGCGCCTTGTAGAACGGGCACTGGCTGAAATAGGCGCAGCGTCGATTGGTGCATCCGCGGTGATCGGTTGTCACCTGTTGCCAGGCCTCGTCATCGATCCCCGCTTTCCAGGAGTCCAGTTCACCGTTCCAGCTGCCATCGCTGAACGATTCGAGCATCGACAGGTACTGCGGCGTGGGGTCGGTGGCAGGCGGTTCGAAGAGATGGCCCGCCTGACGTTCGGCCGGTCGCACCGCATCATCCAGACGCTTCACGCAGACGTAACGACGACGTCCCTTGGCCAGTGCAAAACCGAACCGCATCCCGGAATGCAGCTGCAGATCAGGCAGATCACGAAACACCACCTGTTCCTGCAGCGCGACGGTGGCCGTGGCGATGACCACGGTCTTGTCCAGCATTTTTGCGACCGGTATGGACGCCATGCAGTAGGCTGCGGTTTTTCCGGTACCGGTACCGGCTTCAACGGCAACCAGCCGTACCTCGGGATCACAGAGACTGCGCGCA
>CAMDVY010000242.1 GCA_945878745.1 Klebsiella pneumoniae
ACATACTGATGAAGTACTGTATGAACTTGGCCTGGACGAGGCCAGGGTTCTATCGCTGCGGTCGGAAGGGGTCGTGGCCTAACAGGTTGCTGAAAAAGCAACCTGTTGCACCGGCCAGGGATGGCCGGTCCGCAAATCCAGCATGCAAATGCTGGATTTGGCGCGAGCGGTCGCAGACCGCGACTGCGAAAAAGTCCAGGACAGGACTTTTTCAGCAACCTGCTAAAGGTAAAGTGTTCTAGCGTTTCTTCACGCAAACACCACCAACACTTCCGGGTTCCTGGTAGCACACGCCGCTGACACCGCAGTCCTGATTGGTGGAACAGGACTTCGGCTCGACGCCATCAACGTCGAGACGCGGTTTGTCCGGTCCTCGATTTCTGTCGTTGCCGACGTCCAGACCTCCGGCACAAACCCCGTATTGCTCGGCAGGCTGACGGATGCACTTGTTGCCGATATCACAATCAGTATCAAGGTTGCAGGCCAGAACGGATGTGGAACAACACGTGACCAACAAAGCTGCGAACACGATTCTGCCCGTCATGATCCTCTTCCGGAAAGTCGCGAAACAGTGACCGGCCGGAGCGGATGCCCGGCCGGCAAGTCAGGCGGTTACTTCTTGTTTGCTGTGCCTTTTTTCGGCAAACGCCCTTCGATGTAGTCGTCAATCAACTCGTGGTAACGACGAATCCGCGTTTCCTGGGCTGACAGGTACACACCGAGGAAACCACGGGAACGAAAACCGCGCTGCTGCGAAATGAACACGGACATGTCGTCCTCGATCCCCGGCCCGATGGACTCCGTGAGGTAGTCGATCATGGCGACGTCGGCTTCCTGACCATCAACGAGATCGCCGTCCTCGAGTGTGCCACCTCGGCTGGTCTTGCCTGCCTCAATGGATGCCGGGCTGGAGTACCACCAGTTGTCGAACAGGCACTGCTCGGGATCATCACGATGCGGACGAGCGCGCAGGAAGTGGAAACCGTCGGACCACACCGACACTGCAAAGTTTGGAAACAGTGTGTAGTGGAAGGCATCCGTCAGTTGTTCAGCCGGTACTTTGGCGTAATGGGTGTAACCCCGCGCCGGGCCAAGTTTCTGTTTGGCCGCCTGCAAAGCAGCGCGGGTGTCTTCAGGCCTTCCCTTGAAACTGGCCGGGTCGATTTCCCAGGCGTGCAGCTGGCTGGCCAGCGGCTCGACGATGTTGCCTTCCTTGTCAGTCGATCCGACGCCGAATCCGCCTTTCATGACCATTCGGTTGTGGCCCTGGTCCGACAGATCGAACCGTGTTTCCTTGTAGTAGGTATCGATGTTGCTGCGAATCTTCTTGCGGTCGGTATCCGGAGTCGCGCCCATGTGCACCGTTGGCACGTGATAAGACTCATTGAAGTTGTCGAGCACCACCTTCCAGTTGCAGGGCAGCCATGCCGAACGCGCCATGGTGCGCTTCCAGTTGCCAAGTTCGAGATTGCTCCAGGCTTCCCAGATGGGACCCAGGTATTCCTTGAGGCTGACACAGTCGCGGTCCATGTTGACCCAGATGAACCCGGCAAAGGTGTCACAGGCGAGTTCCTGCAGACGCACCTTGCCGCATGGATTGCCATCGGGAAAATCTTCCTTGTCCGGGGCAAAGTTGAGTTCGCCATCGGGCATGAAGGCCCAGCTGTGATATTTGCAGACAAAGCGCTTCACGCTGCCGGTTGGGCCGGTCACCAGCGGATTACCTCGATGCTGACAAACGTTGTAGAACGCTTTGACGCTGCCGTTGGTTTGTCGAACCATGAGGATCGACTCGGGTCCGACCTCTTCAAGCTGCCAGTCACCGGGTTTCGGAATCTGGGATTCCCGCCCGAGCAACAGCCATACCTTGGTCCACATGTTTTCCCATTCCTGATGGAAAAACTCTCGGGAGGTAAAACGGTAGCCTGGAATGGTATGGCCTCGGGTTTTCTGCTGGGGCCACGTATCGAGCTCTTTTCTTTCCAGAATTTCTGACATGGAACTCTCCTCACCTTGACGTGTGCTGAAATGATCTGGTGGGCAGGCGAGCATCCATGGACATCAGTCGCCCGACCATTGTCAGGATCCTGCCGCCGAAGGCTGAGTATCCACCACTGATCAGGCGAATGGAATGGATCGTCAGCCGGCTTGCTGGCGCGAGCCGAGTCAGGGGATGGATCAGGCAAGGGCGTTGGTGATAGCCAATTCCAGATCGAGTACGCCGCTCCCAGCCTTCAGGTTCCAATGCTGGATACATCGACCCTCCTGCAGGAGCACGGCCGTGGTGCAGCAGCGCGCGACCAGCGGCAGCCCGTGGGTGGCCATCACGACGGCCAGGTGCCCAGCCGCCACCTCTCGAATCAGGATTGACTCGAGCCTTGCGGCGCTGCCTGCATCCAGGCCATTGAACGATTCGTCCATTAGCAACAGCGCGGGGTTTTGCACCACCGCCAGGGTCACACTGGCGCGCTGTCGCAAGCCAAGTGTCAACCAGCCTATCGGCTTGTTCAGATGCGGGGTCAACTGCAGGGCCTCCAGGACCTCGAGTGCAAGACCGGAAGGTGCGCGAAGATCACAGGCGACGGCATGAACATCCAGGCATTGAGCCAGCGTCAGGGCAACGGGAAGAATTTCAGGCGGCACGGCGACGCCCATGTGTCTGCGCGCGGATGTTGGGTCGCTGGCCACATCAATGCCCTGAACGATGATGCGCCCTGTCTGCAGTGACAGCTGATTGCTGATGCACTTCAGGAGCGTGCTCTTGCCACTGCCATTGGCGCCCAACAAGCCGACCCATTCACCTTTGTTGACCGTCAGCGAAACATCCTGCAGTGCTTTTGCAGCGCCGTAGCCCGCCGTGATGCCGTCAATTTCAAGCAATGGCGTCATGGCTTGACCTGCCGCAGTTGCCAGAGGGTGATGACCAGTGCGATCAACATCAGTGACAACGCTGGCGCAAACAGCAGGAAAATGCCGCACCCCATCACCATCGACAGCGCACTGCGGCGCGCGAGGCCAGCATCCAATCGATACCGAAAGGCTGTGCTGAAACAGGCCAGCGCACCACCCGTGACACACGATGCGAGGAAGATGATTCCTTCAATCGGCATCTGCAGAAGCGCAAGGACTGCCAGCAGCAGCAACAGTACTGCAAAAAACCAGACGGACACACGCAGCAGAGTGAGCCCGGCAAAGGTGCGCGGTGATATCGGTGTGGCGACGAGCCAGTCGGCGAACACAAAGAGGTGGCGCCAGGCGCTTGCGACCAGCCACACCAGGGCAAGTGTCAGCACTGTGACGGCGACCAGCAGCATGGAGGGACCACCGCCGATGCCGCCGGGGATGGTCAGCAGTGTCGCGGTCAGCCACGGCGCCATGCGTTTGCCAGACAGCCGTGCCGCGGTCCATGCCAACGGCACTTTCGCGATGGCGCGGCGACCGTGACCGGTGATCGGCAAGCGAAGTGAATCGGTGGGGGCGACGGAAGCTTGATGAGGGGAGCGACGAGCCAATCCGAATCCCAGTGTGTACCCCACCAGGACGGACAGAAGCAGGAGTGATAGCAGATCGCCATGAGCAGACAGCGGAGCAATCAGGAACGCCGTGACCAGGAAAAGCACGATCGGGAGGAACAGGCGAGCAGTTCGAACGGCCTCCCATAGTGTCTGCTGTCTTGTTGAGATCGGTAAGGCGGCCAGCCAGCTGGTTGAGAATCGCACCTGGAGCGACGGCCGATATTGCCAGCAGATGATGGCTGCAGCGCTGGCCAGCGAGGCAGCGGCAGGCAAGGGGTACGACACAACCCAATCGACGAGCGGCTGAATCGCAACAGGAAAGAACAGTGGGAGCAGCGCGGAACTGGCCAGCGCGATCCACCATAACCAACGCATGTGTGCCGGGGCCGCCGAGTGTGCGTAGTGATCGGCCAAAAAGAGCGGGTGGTTGTTCAACACGCCCGGCATGATCACGACTCCGCGATCATCGTCATGCGACTACTCCTGAAACTGCAGCGCATATAGTCGTGCATACGTTCCGCCAAGGGCCAGCAGTTCCGCATGAGTGCCCAGTTCACGCAACTGTCCCTGCGCAAGGACAGCGACGCGGTCGGCCTCCTGAATGGTCTGCAAACGGTGGGCGATGATGATCGATGTACGGCCGGAGGTAAGCACCTGCAGCGCATCCTGGATCAACTGCTCCGTTTCGGTGTCGATACTTGCGGTCGCTTCGTCGAGCACCAGGATTTCCGGATCGGCCGCCAGCACGCGCGCGAACGCCAGTAGTTGCCGTTGTCCTTGAGACAGGTTTCTGCCGCGCTCAACGAGCGGTGTGTCGTAACCCTGGGGCAATCGCTCGATGAAGTCATGGGCATGAACGTGGCGCGCGGCTTGCTCAATCCGGGCGCGGGAGATGTCGGGATTACCAATGCTGATGTTGTCGTGCACGGTGCCTGCAAACACGTGGAAATCCTGCAACACGATCCCGATCTGCTTGCGGACCACGGCGGATGGCAGGTCCATCAGATCGACACCATCTAGGAAGATGGATCCCGGCGCAAAATCATAAAACCGTGCTAACAGACGGATGATGGTGCTCTTGCCGGAGCCGGTTGGTCCAACCACCGCCAGTTTTTCACCAGGCCGAATGTGCAGTGAGAGATTCCGCAATACCAGGTTGTCCGGCGAATATCCGAAGTTGAGATTCCGAATCTCGATTTCGCCGCGCAGATCCGCCGGCAGTGTCGCCGGTTGTCGCGGCTCGTGAATGGACTCATCCCAGTCCAGCGCCTGAAAAATCCGCTCTGCACTCGCCATGGAGCGGAAGAGGACGTTGTACTGTTCGCCAACGACGACGATCGGGCGCACCAGCATGTCGACGAACTGGGTAAACAGGATGACGCTGCCGAGCGTGACGGTGCCCTGCAGCGCATCGCCACCACCCATCCAGATGATGACGCCCATGCCAGCGGCGCCAATGTTGTCCATGAACGCGCCGTACCAGGTCTCCAGCCGTATGGCGTGATTTTCCTCGTTGCGATTCAGCTGATTGATCTGCGTGTAGCGGGCCAGATTGTGGTGCTCGCGGCGATTCAACTGGACCACCGGCATGCCGGAGATGTTCTCCTGCAGGTTCTGGTTCAGCTGCGACACGCTCTGCCGAATGTTGCGATAGACCATGCGCGTGACACGCCGGTACAGGATGGTGGCCACCGCGACGATCGGCAATGCCAGCAACAGCGTGCCGGTGAGTTCGGCGTTGATGGTGAACATGAGCACGATGGCGACGATGAAGGGCGTGAACTCACCGATCAGAACACCGAAACCCGATAGCAGCTGGAACAGTTGTTCCACGTCGTTGGTCACACGAGTCATGACCCGAC
>CAMDVY010000243.1 GCA_945878745.1 Klebsiella pneumoniae
GAATTGCCCAGGATGGCGTGGACTGCCTTGTTTTGAGTAGCCGCTGCGCTCGAGTTCCGTCAGGAATTCGCGTTGTTTCAGCTGGCTGCCAACATACAGCTCGGTAGGTGCGGCGTAGACCTGTGCGGGAAGCGACCAGCGACGTCCGTTGAAGACCTCGGTAAGTGTTCGATCGAGATACCACAAATAGCCCAGGACCATCGTCGTGAGGAGCAGACCGACTCCGAGCAAAAACCAGAACACTCGGACTACCCAGCGCATCAGTGGCGACGGAGGCTTGGCCGGAGAACTTCGGCGACCGGTGCGCCGATACTCAGCCACGTTCTTGCCTGCTGTTCAGGACTGTGCGGATCGAGTAAGCCCGAGCCACCCCGCAATCTGGCGCCATACGGCTGCCACACCGCGCATGAGCTTCGGCAGGAGGAAACATAGGATGAGCAGGAAAAGGATGAAGAGTGCCAAGAATATCATGGGGTGGGACAGCGCTGCCCACAGACCTCCGAACACCAAGGCCTCTTCACTGAACGAAGCAGCCCAATTGGTAAAGGGTTCGGGAGACGTATTGATGATCGCGCGCGTGCCAGCTTTGGTTGCGTGAGTCGCGGCTGTGATGGTTCCGCCCACCAGTCCCGCTGCGACAGTGAGCGCCGGGTCGACATTGCCGACTGCACCCGCCGCGAGAATGGCGCCGGCCGGAATCCGGATGAACGTGTGCAAGGCATCCCACCCGCTGTCGACCCCAGGGATCTTGTCCATGAAAAACTGGATCACAAACATCATCAGGGCAGCGCCGATGACGAGGGGTTCCTGCACCACCGAGAGTGTGGATGGCAGTTCCACATAACCCAATGCACCCCCAGCCCCAGTACGCTGAGCACCGCGTAGAGATTGATGCCACTGGCCCAGGCAACGCCGGCGACGAGGGCGAGGGTTTGGATGAGTTCGGGGTTCATGGTTTATGTCTTGGCTGATGGAAGATGGTGTCCATTGTTTGTTTCGCGGTCAGGAGACCGCTCCTACAGCATCTGGTTCCCGGCACCTTGTAGGAGCGGTCTCCTGACCGCGAAACCAAACATCAGAGTCTGCCGAAACATCTCCAACTCGCGAAGCCGGAATCTCCTGCGTTCACCATAACCCCAGCCACTGAATCAAACCTGAAGACATCGCCAACCCAGCCGGCGTAGACTGCTCTTGCCTAAGGGGTGGCCAGGTGGCCTGAGACGCGCGAGCGGACCCTTTGAACCTGATCCGGATGATACCGGCGTAGGGATAGGCGACGTAAGTCGACTCCTTGGGCTCCCGAATTACCCGAGGTCGATGATGTATACCCGAACCTGTTTCTTCGCGCTGACTGCCTCCCTGTTTTTCTCATGCGCCGTGGTCGCTGACCCATCAGTCATCGAAGAAATTGTCGTGCGCGGAGAATTCCGAGACACCAGCCTGCTGGACACACCCGCCAGCATTTCCGTACTTCGACCTGATAGTCGCAAGGATGTAGTTGATCATCTGGAGGAAATGCTCGCCCGTACTGCAAACGTCAATTTGGCCAGTGGCGCCAGTCGCGCGCGTTACCTGCAGATTCGTGGCATTGGTGAAACCGGTCAGTTTGCCGAACCTCTCAACGCATCCGTAGGCCTGATCCTGGATGGGGTTGACCTAAGCGGTGTGGGCGGCGCGGCGACCACCTACGACCTTGAGCAGATTGAAGTCTTCCGCGGTCCGCAAGGCACGCTATACGGCGCCAATGCCTTGGCGGGCCTGCTTAATCTGACCTCCGCCTCGCCGGTCGATGAGTGGTACGGTCGAGTCGACGTGGATGCGGCCAGTTATGACTCGATCGGCGTGGGAGGTGTTGTCTCAGGTCCGGTGACTGATCAGCTCTCGATGCGAATCGCGGCCCGTCGGCATGAAGATGATGGCTTCCTCAAGAACGAATTCCTTGATCGCGACGACACCAATCGTCGGCGCGAAACCACCGTACGTGCCAAGCTCGCGTGGCAGTCGGAAGCGGCGCGATGGTTACTGACCTACGGCCATGTGGATACCGACAATCTTTACGATGCGTTTTCCCTCGATAACAACCGACACACGCTGTCGGACCAACCCGGCGAAGACCGGCAGCGCACGGACTATGCCAGTCTGGTCGCGGGCTGGGACCTCGCCAATGGAAGTCAACTGGAATTCACGCTGGGACATGCCGATTCAAGGATGGCCTACGGCTACGACGAGGACTGGACGTTCGTGGGTTTCCACCCCTTTGGTTATTCATCCACCGATCACTACGCGCGAGACTGGCAGACGACGTCACTGGATATCCGGCTGATCTCATCACCGACGGTCACCGAGGGTGAATGGGTCACAGGCATCTATGCACTCAAGCAGGATGTTGAACTAAGCAGAAGTTACACCTTTCTGGATGCACCCTATGAGAGTCGTCACGAAGTTCAGCGGCTCGCTGTTTATGGAGAGTGGGCGCAACCCTTCGCAGAGCAGCTTCGTCTGACAGTTGGTCTTCGTATCGAGCGCAACTCTGCGGATTTCAATGATTCTGAAGCGATCGACTTTTCTCCTGCTGAAACCATGATCGGGGGTCGTGTTGCGGTGGAGTACGACCTGGATCCGGCGCTGATTTATCTGTCGTTGACGCGGGGCTACAAGACGGGGGGCTTCAACACCAGTGGAACGCTGGATGAAGATCTTCGCCAGTTTGATTCAGAGTTGTTGTGGAATGTCGAAGCCGGCGTCAAGGGTGACATCACCGAGCAGCTGCAGGTACGCGCAGCCGTGTTCTGGATGGAACGCCGGGATGTGCAGGTCGGTACGTCAATCACACGGGTCCGCAGTGACGGGAGTGCAGAGTTCATTGATTATACCGGCAACGCTGCAGAAGGTTTCAATCGCGGACTCGAACTAGAGTTCGCCTGGCAGCCCCATGCGCAGTGGAGCATCGAAGGGTCACTGGGTTGGCTCGACACACAGTACGACAACTTCATCAACGGCAGCGGCGAGCAACTGGATGGCCGGGAGCAGGCACAGGCGCCGGGTTATCAGTTTTATCTTGGTGTTGAGTTCACTCCCGTTGAACACTGGTTCATCAGGCTGGATGCTGAGGGACGAGACCAGTATTTTTTCTCCGATAGTCATGGTGTGCAGTCTCCCGCTTATGAACTGCTGCACGTGTCAGCGGGATACGAGAGTGAACGCTGGCGCGCCTCGATCTGGGCGCGCAATGTCACGGATGAGGATACCTTCGTTCGCGGCTTCTTCTTTGGCAATGATCCGCGGGACGACTACACCCCTCGTGGATTCACCCAACTGGGAGAGCCGCGACGTGTTGGTGTTTCGCTCGCTGTTACCTGGTAGAAACTGGTTTCACCGGTGAAGCCAGACAATCCGGGGGTATTCGGCCGCTCGTTAGTTTGCGGCCGGTGTACTGCTTCCACTGCGTTCCAGGGCAACCAGGTGATCAACCACGTCCAGAGCGATCTTGCGACCGACTTCCATCTTCACCATGTATTTGCCGGCAACGGTGATGGTCGGCACGCCCTGCACGGCGTAGCGTGTCTGGATACTTTCAAACTCACCCGCGCCTCGGCGCACTTTAGGTGAGTTGAACGAGCGCAGAAACTCCTCCCTGGTCGCACCATGGCCGTCGATGAAGTCGGCGATCATCTCAACCGAGAGAAACTGTTTGCCCTGATCGTGGATCGCCTTGAAGAGTCGCGCGTGATTTTCTTCTTCGATGCCCAGGTCCTGCAGCGTCAGAAAGGTCTGTCCAAGAATTGCCCACGAGGGACTGAAAGAAACGGGTTGGCGACGGAAACTCACAATTTCCGGGGACTGGGCTGCTTGCCAATCTTCTATCAGCGGATCGAAGTTCTTGCAGTGGACGCATCCAAAGGAGAAGAACTCGATCACCTCGATCGGATCACCGGGGCGCGTGCGCAGGCCAGCGTCAATTGTTGAGTAATGCTCGCCTTCGGTAAACGTGCCTTCCGTGACACCGCTGCTGTAGAGCATGCCGTAGACGGCAAGCAGCACGGCAACGGTTGCAACAAAGGCCAGGACAGCAAGCTGGATTTTCTTGATACGGGGAGGGGTTACCTGTGGTTTTGCCATGTTGATACCTGTTGCTGCCGTGTTCTTGAATCTGGCTGATTATGATCATTTCCCGGCAATTCGTGGAAGCGAATTGCCAAGGTCGGAACACTGCGTGTTCCTGGCATTTCCCTGGCTGTCACTAGTGTTTAGTCGTGGCAGCCGAGGTGGGTATACTTGCCTCATGAGCGAACGTTATCAACTCTACAAATACGACTCCTGTCCCTTCTGTCGCCGGGTCCTGCGATTTCTGGAGACAAGGGATATTCCTGTGGAACTACGGGATATACACCGCGAACCGGGTGCCATGCAGGAGCTGGCTCGTGGTGGTGGCCGGACTATGGTGCCCTGTCTACGGATCGATCGTGAGGCGGGGACGCAGTGGCTGTACGAATCGCTGGATATCATCAAGTATCTGGAAGCCGGTGCGAACCCGCCTTGATTCCACAATAATTGGTAGAGTTTCAGGCACCCCGCCGATCACAACATCGGGCAACGCTCCCCACTCTCCACCACAGCGGTGGTCTCATTGCAGGAGCGGTCTCTGACCGCGATTGTTGGGTTCATCAAGGATCGCGATCAGGAGATCGCTCCTACACTTGACTGAATCTGCCAACGTCATTGGTTATGACCATACAGTTTGATTTCCGCTGTTATCCCTGCCCTCTCCGCAGTCAATCGTTCCGACGCTCGGCACACCCCTTCGCACCATGTTGGGTTGCGAAATTACTGTCAAATTAAGGCTAAAACCTGACCCGGCCCTCGGTCTCCAGCCGGTTCAGCAGACGAAGTCGTTACCCGATTGCAGTGAAATCCCGGCAGGGGTTTTTGTGACAACCCCACGCATGAGCACTTCCTGGCCACTGCAGCCCTTCAGCTTTTTCTCGTCAACGTCGGATGTAAACGTAATCGGCAAGGCAAAACGCTCGCCACGTCGGGCTGCGTGATCGGCGTGAAAGAACAGCGTGGCTGCGCTGCCTGCCGGATCGACCACCAGATGCCCATAGCTGGTGATCGTCTTATTGACGTACAGATTGCTGAACATCATCAGGTCGATCACGGAGACGCACCCATCCGCAGGGGGTACATACTGCAGCGCGCAACCGTTCAGCAAGAAAGCAATGGAAAAGATGCCGATTCGACCTAGTGTCTTGTTCATTCAGTATGGTCCATGACTGAGAGTCATCGCATTCTAGCAGCCTGTCGGACTTGAGCGATCGTCGCGAGCCGCGTGGGAGAGCGAGGGCAGTTTTTCCCGAATTCGAGGCG
>CAMDVY010000244.1 GCA_945878745.1 Klebsiella pneumoniae
CCAGTGCTTCCTTGGTTGCCAAACGTCGTTCGACGCCTGCCACGGGCGCGCTGTTGCCGAGGAATTTCACGTCTCATAACCGGCAAGGCCAGTTTCATCTGCAGATAGTCGCGCACCATCAGCATTTTTTGCCACCAGCCAAAATCCCCCGCTGGCTGACGCCACTGTTGACGAATGGCTCCGGGAAGATGGGCATCTACGGTATAGGTGTAATCGTTGATTGCTTGCTGCAGATCCTGGTCGCTCAACTGATACACGGCATCACGCGCCTTGAGCGCATCGTCAGACAGGAATCGAACGCGCACCTTGACCTCTTCGAATCCGTCGTAGCGCTCCTTGCGATGCTCAAAGTGCCCGGAGAGCCTGGCGCCCATCAAGCTAAAGGCCTGCTCGGTCAGTAACAGATATTCGCTGCTATCCAGAGAATTCTTCAACAATCGATGCGCCAGAATGACATCAGCACCCGATACTTGTGGGCGACCTGCAATGGAATGGAACATCGCTTCCCCGGCATGAACGATGATCTTCAGCCCGAGCTGGTCAGCGTTTGCACAAATCGCGCAAGGGCACGGCGTCGATTCGATCATGACGCCATTCTGCGCAATAAAGGCCACGAAGAACCGGTCGAGTTTTCTGCCCACCTCGTCCGCCACACGCTGCCAATCCGCCTCACTGCCTGGATCAGCGGCATAGAGAAACACTGCATCTCCCTCGATCTCCTGCAGGACGAGTGGAATGTCGACTTCAGCAAGAATCGATTCAATCAGATTGTTGATGACCACCTGCCCATGTACCGCAGATTGCCGACTATCCAGCATGAACTTCGTATAACCGCTGATATCGGCT
Organism: Klebsiella pneumoniae; assembly: GCA_945878745.1. GTDB lineage: Bacteria > Pseudomonadota > Gammaproteobacteria > Pseudomonadales > Azotimanducaceae > SYFY01. The sequence goes on from CAMDVY010000244.1 coordinate 847, forward strand.
AGCAGGATGATGACTCGTTTCTGTTCCATGGGCTCTATGATCCCCGAGTGAATTTCCGTGCCGGACCAGCAGGCGCCAAGACGCTGGTAGAGCCGGCTTATCTGTGCCGATTGTGGGGCACTTTCTACAGTGTTACGGTCCCGCTCGTGAATTGCCAGAGAGGAAATAAAATGACTAGCCAGCAGATGCGGGAAGTCAGTGCCGCGTTACGGGTTCAACGTGCCACATCCCCGACTGGTACCGGAACCGTGGCTGACATGCGGGCTGGCTTTGAAGCTCAGCAGAGTGCCTTGCCGATTCCACCCGACGTCGATGCACTCGATATCACGGTGGCAGGTTGTCCCGCGCGACGAATTCGCACGCCCGGAGTACGCGAAGATCGTGGCACGCTATACCTGCATGGGGGTGGTTATGTCATGGGTTCTCTCAATACCCATCACGAACTCATGAGTCGCATCGCTCGTTCGACCAACGCACAGGTACTCGGTCTGGATTATCGACTCGCGCCTGAACACCTCTATCCCGCTGCGGTTGAGGATGCAGTCGGCGCCTACCAGTGGATTCTCGAACAAGACATCGCACCAAAGCGCATTGTTATCGCCGGAGATTCGGCGGGTGGTGGCCTGACGCTCGCAACCCTGCTCGTCATTCGTGACCGAAAACTGCCGATGCCAGCCGGCGCGATACTGTTTTCACCCTGGACCGACCTGACCTCAAGTGGTGCCAGCGTTGTGACCCGCGCTGAAGCCGACCCGATGATCGGACCGGAGGTTCTTCTGCCCATGGCCGCGCACTATGCAGGGAAACAGCCGAGCAACACACCAGGGATCTCCCCACTATTTGGCGACCTTCGTGGTCTGCCGCCCCTCTTGATACAGGTTGGCGATGCCGAGGTGCTGCTGGATGATTCAACGAGACTGCACGAGCGCGCCCAGGCCGCTGGAATCGATAGCACGCTGCATGTTTTTCCAGAAGCCTTTCACGTCTTTCAGGCTGTGCCCATGCTGCCCGAATCAACCGAAGCACTCACGGAAGCAGGCGCCTTCTTCAATCGGGTCACCGGCAGAACTCGACGCCAAGCTCGATTCGATGATAGTCGGTGAGGTCATCAATTTCGGCGGCGGACCGATCACTTCGCAGGAGCGGTCTCCAGACCGCGATAGTTGGGGTCATCGAAGATCGCGATCAGGAGATCGCTCCTACAGGTGATTGGTGATCCCTCTTTGTAGGAGCGGTCTCCCGACCGCGAGCCGATTCGTAACCAACCACGACACACCAAATTTGTAGGAGCGGTCTCCCGACCGCGAGTCGAATTGAAACCAATCGCGATCAGGAAATCGCTCCCACAAGAGATCACCCAACACGTGCTCACTCGCACAGTAGCGGACCTGCTTCTTTCTGGGGTGACTTCTAGCCGCTTCGCAATTGAGTCGACACGACGATGTCCTCGCGCAAGGTTCGTGCGGCTCGCAGGTAGTGCCATGCCGACCACAGATTCACCACCGACATGATGCACAGCGCGTACTTCAGACCGTCAGCTCGCGCGGCTTCAAGCGCCATACCCTGAGTCATCAGATCATCACGAATCAGGTCACTGAAGAGACCTGTCAGCATGGGACCCAGACCGATGCCGATCAGGTTCAATATGAACATCAACAAGGCGCCGCCTACCGCCCGCTCATTGACGCCGATGAGTTGATGGGTAGCCGCGATGCTTGGCCCAAGGTAGGTCGCACCCAGCGCAATCGCGGGAATCATGAGGGTCAATACCATCCACTGGCCCGGCAACAACAGAGCCAGCAACCAGACCGGCACATTGATCAGCAGCGCAACTGCGGGCACCCACATCTGGTAACGCGGATCACCGCCATGTCGTTGGGCGAACACATCGCTCAGTTTGCCGCCGAGATATGTCCCAGCGAGTCCACCCGTGAGTGTGATGATCGCCAGCGCCGTGCTCGTTTCTGTCAGCGACATGCCATGAGAGCGCATGAGAAATGCGGAGTAATAGCTGTTGAGCCCATAACCCACTAACGCATGTAATCCTGCTGCGAACGAGAGATGTCGGAACGACGGTAACGAGTAGAGCTTCTTCAGCACAAGCATCGCCGCCGGTGGCGGGCTGGCCACATAGCCAGCAGGCTCCGAGAACCCGCGGGGCGGTTCGCGCAAGGTCAGTTTCAACACGATGGCTACCGCAATCCCGGGCAGCCCGACCACGTAGAACGCCGTCCGCCAGCCATAGTGCTGTGCCACGTACCCCGCGACGATGAATCCAATGAACTGACCGAGGTAAACACCCAGGGAATACACCGACATGGCTGTGGCGCGTTTTTTCGCCGGAAAGTAGTCCGAAATGATCGAATACGCCGACGGATTGCAGCCCGCTTCACCGACCCCTACGCCGACCCGGGCAAGAAAGAGCTGAACAAAGCTGGTGGCCTGGGCGGTCAATGCTGTCGCCGCACTCCACACCACCAGTGCGATGGTGATGATATTCACCCGGCTGTGCCGATCGGCGTATCGCGCTATCGGCAACCCGAGCGTTGCATAAAAGATGGCAAACGCGACGCCGCTGAGCAGTCCAAGCTGCAAGTCACTGAAGTCAAATTCCTGGCGGATAGGCTCCATGAGTATCGACAACAATTGTCGATCGACGTAACTCAGGCCATAAACCACAAACAGGATGAACAGAACGTAGTTCCTGTACGCCGAGCTGGCGACAAAGCCGCCCTGCTGGTTTTCCAACGGTTCATTCTCGACGGATTTGCTCACGAGCGGATTCTCAATGTGTTATCACAAACGCTTCTGAAGACGGCAATACGCGACCGCTGAACCCGCCAGATTCAAAGCTGGCAGGCACAACAGTGGTACGCAAAATGCTCCCCCCCGTCGGCAGTATGCCGTCAATTCCTCTCACACGGGAGCTGTCGATAATATTTGCAGCCCGCCGCGATTGATTCGGCGCCGTGCTGGAGTCTAACCTCCATCATCCAGACTGCGGTCGGGTATCGTGCATGTCCAGAACTTTGCGGAATCGGGAACACACCCCCGGAAAGAACGTCCGGTGACCACGCCTCACGAAGAGGATGTCACGCTTGTAAGGCGCATTCTCCACAAGGATCGTTTGGCGTTCGACGGCTTTTTTTCCGTCTACTTTCCCAGACTGTGCAGGTTTGCCGTGCGGCGTTTGAGTGATCCGGAAGCCTGCGAAGATGTGGTGCAGGAAACGCTCCTGAAAGCGCTGCGACACCTGGACGACTATCGAGGCGAGGCCTCCCTGTTCACCTGGCTATGCACAATCTGCAGCAACGAAGTTGCGAACTGGTACCGCAAACACGGAACGAGACTGTCGAAGCAGGTGAGTCTGGATGGCGATCCAGATGTCTCCATATCGCTTGCGCATCTCGCAACCGCTCCCTCGACCTCAGAAGGTGAGGACCAGGCTCAATTACAGATGAGCATCCAGCTGGTCCTTGATCGACTTCCCGACAACTACGGTAAGGCGCTGGAGTGGAAGTACCTGGAAGGGATGTGCGTTGAAGAAATCGCGATCCGTCTGCAAACGACAGTTATCGGCGCGCAATCCCTGCTGGCCCGTGCGCGAACTGCATTTCGATCCAGCGTTCAGGAAATCGATGCCGACAAATCGGCCGCGCTCAACGGAGCACCAATATGAGGGGTCCAAATGACCATGGTGATTCACCCCCGGGAACGGGGGACTTCGATTCGGACGAGGATGTCCGAAAATTGATGATGATCGCCGACAAACGATGGGAACTTCCCGCTGCAGCACGCGAGCGCGTTTATGCCTCAACGCTTGCAACATTCGAGGCGATGCCAGGGCCGGCGCCTGATAGTCAGGTGTCGGGTAGGGTCAGTGGCTCGGGTTTTTCCCGGCGATTTGCCTTGGCTGCCTCTTGTCTGATGGCTCTGGGAGCAGCGTTTCTCTTCTTGTCGGGCAATCCTGATCAATCATCGACACCCGCCGCAGTCGTGGCATCTGTCCTGTACAGCGAAGGCCACACGACCCTCGACGGTCATCGACTCATCTCCGGCGATGAAATAGTCATCAATGCCGAACTGGGAACCGGTGCAGACGGACGCCTGCAGGTGACATTTGCCTCCGGCGGCGAGTTGCGCATCGACGGCGATACTCGATTGCGGCTGACCGGTGGCTCGGAAGTGCAGTTGCTCGACGGTCGAATCTACTTCGACTCCGCCGATGGCGGTGCCCTGCGGGTACTTACGCCCTTTGGAATCGTATCGGACATCGGCACGCAGTTCGTTGTCGAATTGAACCAGACGCAGCTTGACGTGCTTGTCAGGGAAGGCGCGGTGCAGATTGAGCATCGTACACACATCGAAGTGGCCAAAGCCCAACCTGGTAGCGGAGAGCAGCTACACTTCACCGAGCAAGGTCTCGTGTCCAGAGCTGCCATTTCAACCACTGATCCCTATTGGCACTGGATCGGCTTCGCCAGTACTGCGTACCAACTCGACAATGGAACGCTGGATG
>CAMDVY010000245.1 GCA_945878745.1 Klebsiella pneumoniae
CGTCAGTGAATCGCAGGCGATCAACGAGCTCGAGCAGATTACCGGGTTACGATTCGACTGAGTGCCCGGAAGAACTGCACATCACCCGTAGCAGGAATGCGTCAGCGGACCGCACGTGCGTGCGATCCGATTCTTCAGGAGAACGGTCAGGCAGGATGTGCGAGCGTTTTGGCGGCATCCTGTCCCGCGCGAATGATCTTGTCGTAACCCGTGCAACGGCACAGATTTCCTGCCAGCCAATAACGGATCGTTTCTTCATCCGGATCCGGATGTTTGTCCAGCAAGGCCTTGGTAGCAATGACAAAACCGGGTGTGCAAATACCACACTGCAGCGCCGCATGGTCCAGGAACTTCTGCTGAATTGGATGCAGGCCCTCTTCCGACGCAATTCCTTCGATCGTGGTGATTTCGTGCCCGGCAGTTTCCACGCCGAGGATCAGGCAGGAACAGACCAGCCGACCATCCATCAGCACCGAACAGGCCCCGCAATCGCCTGAGCCACATCCTTCCTTGGTACCCGTACGACCGAGTTCATCACGCAGCACTTCGAGCAAAGTCTGTTGTGCCTCACAGAGGAACTCTACGGTCTCGCCATTGATCGAGGTTTCAATCTGGATCTTTTTCATCTTTCTAAACTCCTAGTGCTCGATCACGGGCAATTGCACCGGCACGACGACACAGTACGGCAATGATCTTTCGACGATATTCAGCTGTTCCACGACGGTCCGAAATGGGCGAGGCAGCAGCGGTGCATGCCACACCGGCTGCCATCAATGCGGCTTCGTCCACCTTGGTTCCGATCAGGGCCTGAGCGGCAGCAGGCACCAGCAAGACTCGTGGTGCGACCGCACCGATGCTCACCCGAGATTGCGTGCAGACGCCGTTGGCATCAAGGGTCAGAGTCACACCACAACCTGCTACGGCAATGTCCATCTCAGTGCGCGGAATGAACCGCAGGTAGGCATCGGCAGTGCGCGGGCCGGGGTTCTTCAATTTGATTCCAACCAGGAACTCGCCAGCCTGCAGTGCGTTTTTCTGCACGCCGATCATGAAGTCTTCAACCGCGAGTTCGCGTCCACCGCTGGCATTGGCGATCACACAAACTGCTCCGTTGGCGATCAATGCTGGAATGGTGTCGCCGGCCGGCGACGCGTTGCACAGGTTGCCGCCGATGCTGGCGCGCCCCTGAATCTGCGTCGAGCCAATCAGATCAGCAGCTTCAAGCAGACCCGGAAACAACTTCAGCAACCGGGGATCTTCATTGAGTTCGGCGCTGGCTATCGTTGCACCGATGAAGGTCTCGATGGCACCAATATCAACACGACGGGTTTCTTTCACACCTTTGAGATCAATGATGGTACGCGGCGCTTTGTCAACCGCTCGCATCTGAACGATCAGATCGGTACCACCAGCCATCACTTGGGCGCGACCGCCACTCGACTGAACTTTTTTTATCGCCGCCAGCGCATCGTCGATGCTGGTTGGCGCCACATAGGCAAATGCACTCATGCGTCTTGTGCTCCCCGGTTTTCGCAAGAGCTCGCAATCTACCATGATCACCGGGATCGATCACGTACATGCGGGAGCCGCTTGTATACTGCGACCACCCCCAGCGCTGTGGATGCTTTCGATGTTACCCGGGTACGACGCACATATTCGAACGGTCACTGATCGGTGGAACGAGGCTCTCGAACTGGCCGGATTCGACTCGGCCGTGATCACCGCAGGATCGCCAAGGATGTACTTCCAGGACGATCAAGCGATGAACTTCCGAGCCAACCCGGATTTCGCGCAATTCGTTCCCACCGATGCATGCATGGATGCTGCTTTGCTGTTGCGTCGAGGGGAACGGCCGCGGTTGTTTTTCCTGGCACCCGAGGACTACTGGCATGCGCCTCCTGTTCCACCAGCCTGGGTGACCACCGCGATCGACATGGAGATTTTTGCAGAACCGGAGAGCTTGCGAAACGCACTCGCGCGGGCCGTCGCGACCAGCGGCAAGACGGTGCTCATGAGCGAGACCGCAGATTCCAATCTGGGCTGCACTGCGCTCAACGATTCTCGCGTAAAGGCGATGGTGCATTATCGGCGCGCCATCAAGACGCCGTTTGAGCTGCATGCACTTCGGCAGGCTACGGCGTCAGCGGTCAAGGGCCATATCGCTGCAAGACAGAGTTTTGCAGACGGCGGAAGCGAGTTTGTTATCAATCAGGCCTACCTGCAGGCGTCAACGCAGGTCGCAGCTGATCTGCCGTACGGCAATATCATTGCGATAAATGAACATGCCGCAGTCCTGCACTACCCTCACTTCGATCGTTCACTGCCCGCGGAGCGTTTCAGTTTCCTCATCGACGCAGGCGCACGAAGCTGCGGCTACGCAGCAGATATCACACGAACTTATGCCCATGCCAAGGGTGAGGTTCAGCGCGAGTTTGCAGACCTCATCTGTGCCTTTGACAAGGCTCAACAGCAATTGGCGTCAAAGGTTGGCCCCGGTGTCGACTTTATTGATTTGCATGTTGCGGCCCATCAGGCCGTTGCACAGACGCTCTGCGCCTTTGATCTGGTCACGGCTTCCGCGGATGAGGTCTTTGCGCGTGGCATCACTCGCGCCTTTCTGCCCCATGGTCTGGGGCACCTGGTCGGGATTCAAACACATGATGTCGCCGGACATCAGGTCACCGCGGACGGCAGGATCAGCCCACCACCCGCAATTTATCCGTCGCTTCGACTGACGCGGACTCTAGAGCCGGGTTTTGTATTCACCGTCGAACCAGGGCTTTACTTCATCCCGCTACTGCTCAAGACAGTTCGCGCCGGCCCGGATCAAGGCTTGGTCAACTGGAAACAGGTGGACCGATTCGCGCCTTGCGGCGGCATACGAATCGAAGACAACGTTGTCGTTACGGAATCGGGCCACGAGAACTACACCCGCGCCGCGTTTGCGTCAGCAGAGTCAACCCACCATGCGTAAGTTACTGACGGTTGATTCATTGTTTGGCGAGCTGCCGGTTGCACCCATGCCTGCAAGCCGACTCCGATTCAACGCCGAGGGCTGTCACGTCGCGTTTCTGGTTCCCGCTGAAGATGCACGCGGCCGCCTGGATCTATGGACGGCGGACTGTGCGACCGGTCAGGCGACGTGTCTACTCGACACGAGAACTTTGCACCTTGGAGCCACCAGCTCCGCAGATCGGGAGCGTCAGGAGCGGCAGCGTCAGTTTGCCTCCGGCGTGACCACGTATGAGTGGTTTCCGGATGGACAGTCATTGCTGGTCCCCATCGGTAACCTCGTCCTTTCTGTGGCGCTGGATGGCACACACCAGACGATTGACCTGCCTCATGAAGATCGAGGGGATCTTCGATTGTCGTCGACCGGACGATGGCTGACCTACGTAGTGCAGGGCAATCTCTACCTTTACGAAATCGCGACAGGCAACAGCACGGCGGTTACGCAGGACAGTAATGGATCCGTCAGCTACGGATTGGCCGAGTTCATCGCCCAGGAAGAAATGCACCGCTTCGAGGGGTACTGGTGGGCGCCTGATGACAGCCGTCTGGTCTTCACGCGGGTGGACGACTCACCGATCCCGGAAACGCTGCGGCTTGAGATCGTCGCCGACAACGTCGCGGCTGTCCCACAACGCTACGCGTTCGCAGGTGGTCCCAACGCCAGAGTCTCTCTATTCGCGTTTGATCCCCAGACGCAACAGACCAGGGAACTCGATGTCGGCCTCGGCGCCGAGGATTATCTGGCGAGAGTCAATTTCATTGGCAAGACGTTGACGGTGCAAGTTCAGGATCGGACACAACAGAGTCTGGAGTTACGCGGTGAGTCGAGCAACGGCGAATTCGAAACCTGGATGAGGGAAACATCACCCACCTGGATCAATCTGCATGACAACGCAAGAGCGGTCGGAACTGATCGATTCATCTGGACTTCGGAACGCGAGGGATTGTCGCGTCTCTACCTCGGCGAATCGCGCCATGGAACTGCGCTCCATCCCGTGTCACCCGCTGAATTGCACATTTGTTCAGTGCTCGGAAGCTCGGAGACGACGGCCTGGATTCTGGGCTGGCAAGGCGCGCCGGTAGAGAAGCATCTTTATGCTGTCGACATGAAGGCTGCCACCGCCCGGCAACTTACGCATACACCAGGTTGGCATGAAGGTTCATGGCACGGCGCCACACAGCGATTCGTATGCACCTGGAGTGATTCTATTACCCCTCACCAGGTTCAACTGCATGACTTTCGACGTGCAGCATCTCAGCACACGCTCCATAAACTGAACCCGAACCACGAAGCCTTTGTTTACGCGCCAATCGCTCCACAGTTCGGCTCAACCCGAGCCTCCGATGGGCAAGCGCTGTACTGGCGACTCACACCGCCGATCGAAGTGACCCAGCAAAGTACGACAAGCACGACAGACACGCAGTATCCCGTGATCGTTTATGTCTACGGAGGACCGGGCGCACAAAAAGTATGCAATGCCTGGAGCCCATCCCTGCTGCAACTGTTCAGCCACGCCGGCTTCGGCGTCCTGGAACTCGACAATCGAGGCTCAGCGAATCGTGGTCGTGACTTCGAAGCGCCGTTATACCAGCATATGGGTGGGGTTGAAGTAGAGGATCAGATTCATGGACTTGATGTCCTGAAGGACTTTGCGTGGGCGGACTTGTCAAGGATCGGCATCTTCGGACACAGCTATGGCGGTTTCATGACCTTGATGTGTCTGTGCCGGGCAGGCAATCGATTCAAGGCCGGCGCGGCGGTGGCACCGGTCTCGGACTGGCGGTTGTACGACACTCACTACACCGAACGTTATCTGGGCAATCCTGCGACCGACTCGATGGCCTACGAACGCAGTTCAGTCTTGCCTCACCTCAAGGAGCTCGATCGACCTCTGCTCCTCGTGCATGGCATGGCAGATGACAATGTGCTGGTTACTCACAGCACCAAGGTCATGCGCGAGCTGCAGCGACTTGGCAAGACCTTCGAGCTGATGCTCTACCCGGGCTCGCGCCACGCGTTACAGGAGCGCGACGTTTCCAGGCATCGATTTACACAGCTCCTCGATTTTTTTCGTCGCTCGTTATGACACACGCTATCGAGCGCGCGCAGCCTGGGGATATCGACGCCCTGGTGGCGTTCAACGTGGCAATGGCGAGAGAAACGGAAGACAAGCCGCTCGACACCAGCCGACTTCGCCGTGGGATCGCTTATGCACTGGAGCACCCCGCTGAAGCTATTTACCTGGTTGCTCGTAGCGATCACGGCCTCATTGGTGCATTGATGATCACATTCGAGTGGAGCGATTGGCGATCTGGACGATTCTGGTGGAT
>CAMDVY010000246.1 GCA_945878745.1 Klebsiella pneumoniae
CCGTCAGTAGAAAGAGAGCACCGAACACGTACGATTCAGTCTCACCATAGATCAACGCAACAGCTATAGGCGCCAACACCGTCAGGCTGAAAGAGCTTAGTAGAATACCTGTGACACGTAGGATCGCCGGAAGGTGCATGCGTTAGAAGAACGACATTCCGACCTGGAACAACTTCTCGATGGCCGGGACCTGGTACTTGTCGGCCAGAAACAGGATCACGTGATCTTCAGCCTGAACCACGACATCATCGTGAGCGATGATGACCTCTTCCCCGCGAACCAGAGCGCCAATGCTGGCGCCCGCGGGCAATGCAATTTCATCCAGTTTGCGCCCCACCAATTTGCTGCTTCGACGATCACCGTGTGCCACCGCTTCCATGGCTTCAGCAGCGCCACGACGAAGGCTGTGCACGCGGGCTATATCGGCGCGGCGAATGTAGGTGAGAATCGAACTTGTGGTTGCTTGTTGTGGAGAAATCGCGATGTCGATTTCACCACCCTGAACCAGATCGACGTAGGCCGGCTTGCCAATCAGGGTGATCACCTGTCGAACACCCAGCTGCTTTGCCATCAGCGATGACATGATGTTGACTTCGTCGTCGTTGGTCAGCGCACAAAAAGCGTCACACTGATCGATGTTCTCCTGTACAAGCAAATCGCGATCTGTCGCGTCGCCGTGTAAAACCACGGAGTGCTTCAGTGATGATGCGAGCTCTTCACATCGTCGTCGATTGAACTCGATGAGCTTGGTTGAAAAGTGACTTTCAATCTCGTGCGCGAGATGAGAGCCGATGTGCCCGCCCCCGGCAATGGCAATGCGCTTGAAAGGTTTCTCCACCCGTCGCAGCTCCGCCATCACGGTGTTGATGTGTTCTGTCGCCGCGATGAAGAAAACTTCGTCATCCGCTTCGATGACGGTCTCGCCGGTTGGTGCGATTGCCTTGCCGCGTCGGAAGATCGCCGCTACGCGGGTATCAGCGTTCGGCATGTGTTCGCGAAGAACCCTTAGTTCGCGACCCACCAACGGGCCGCCGAAATACGCGCGCATCGCCACCAACTTGACACGGCCATCGGCGAAGTCCAGTACCTGCAGCGCGCCCGGGTGTTCGAGCAACAGGCGAATACTGTCGGTGACTAAACGCTCAGGATTGATGAGCACATCGATCGGCATGTGCTCATTGGAGAAGAAGTTTTCAAGACCCATGTAACTGGCGGAGCGAACACGAGCGATTTTTGTCGGCGTTCGGAACTGCGTGTAACACACCTGGCACGCCACCATGTTCACTTCGTCACTCGAGGTGACCGCTATGAGCATTTCCGCATCCTCTGCACCGGCGCGCTGCAACACGTCCGGGTGGGCGGCAAACCCGTGAACGGTTTGAATGTCCAATCGATCCCGAAGTGCCTGCAGTCTGGCGGCGTCGGTATCGACCAGAGTCACGTCAATCGATTCGCTAGCGAGATGTTCTGCGAGCGTACCGCCAACCTGTCCCGCACCAAGAATCAGTATGTTCATAGTCGCGTGGCGCCGCTCCTTGAGGCGGTCGAGCGATGGATTATCGCGAGCTCGCATTGTTCAGGTATCCACGGTCGGTAACAAGTCGCTCGATGGAGAGGTCTGGATAGGCGCAGTGGTTCCTGACGCTATGGATCAGGCTTTTTTCAGGAGCGAGAAATAGAGTCCGTCGGTTCGCGAGTCCGTTGGCAACGTCTGCCAGCCTGCTTGCGTGGCAAAGCCGGTAGGCAGCTCGATCCCGATAGACGACGCGTCGGGATGTCCGGTGAGGAATGGCCGAACGACGTCGTCGTTTTCTTCAGCCAGGATTGAACAGGTGACGTACAACAGCAGACCACCTGAAGCGAGAAATTGCCATGCGGAGACGAGTAACTCACGCTGCAAAACCTGGTTTGCGTGAGCATCACCCTCGATTCGATGCAGTTTCACGTCCGGATGTCTGCGCAAAGTCCCGAGGCCAGTGCAAGGTGCGTCCAGCAGGATACGGTCAAACAGCTGGCCATCCCACCAGTCAGCGTTGCACGCATCCGTCTGGACAGTCACCAACCGTTCGGTTTGATGCAGTCGCCTGGCTTCGCTTCGCAACCACTCCAGCCGATCGCTCGAAGACTCCAGCGCGACAAACGTTGCCGCAGGCTGACGCTCCATCAGATGAAACAACTTGCCACCAGGTGCGGCACAGGTATCCAGCACCCGTGCGCCTGGAGGGACGGACAGCAACTGCGCAGCGAACTGTGCCGCCGCATCCTGAACAGAAACTGCGCCGTCCGTATAGCCAGGAAGTTCATGCTGGCGAACAGGAAGATCGAGCATCACGGACTCAGGTAGCCAGGATGCCTTCCAGCCCACATTCATCGTATTCAGGAGTGCGAGGTAATCCTTTACCGGTTGTTTGAGCACGTTGATCCTGATCGTCATGGGTGGACGATCAAGAAACGAGAGAAACAACTCGCTGGCCTGGGCGGGATACTCGTTTCGGATTCGGCGCTCGAGCCAGGCTGGCAAATCGACGACGCGATCCTGCAGGGAAACTCCGTTCTCGTGTGTGCGCTGAAGTGAGCGCAGCACGCCATTCACGAGGCCGCTGGCCCATGGCTTACCCAGATGTCTCGCAGCTTCAACGGTCTCGTTGACGGCAGCATGTGAGGCTGTGTGTGCATCCGCCAGCTGGTAAGCGCCGACTAACATCAAACAGAGAACGTCCAGATCTCGAGCTGCGAGAGGCTTTTTTAGATGCGCGCTGACGATCTCTCGTAGCGAAAAATAGTGTCGCAGGACACCGAAGACCAGCTCTCGGATTGCGGGGAGCGCGTCAGCTGCAGACAGTAAACCGTCGATCCCTGGGTACGGCGGTGAGCAGCAGTCGGCTAGCAGTCGAGCAGCTGTCGCACGGGCGACAGCTCCGCGTTGTGCGGGCTCCGTGCCGGATCTGCGAACGAGCCCTGGGCTCAAGGTGCTGCCTCGCCCAGTTGCGTGCCGGGAGCCAGCAGCTTTCCGAAACCGTTCCGTGCTTCTGCGGCGCTCAGCGGCGCACCTTTGCCGATGCTCAGTTGAAGCCGCTGCATCCCAAGGACGCCGTTCCCGCAGGCAACCGGAATAATGTCCCGCGAGTTACTGTCCAGAATTGTCCCGGCGGGCTTTGACTGCGATGTGGTCAGCACTTCGCTCGCAATGAGACGCAGGCGAACAGCCCCAGCGTCATCTCGGAGCGTGGTTTCTGCCGTCTGTCGATTCTTAAGTGCGCGCACTTGGTTGTTGATCTCTGTCGCCGAGCGGGACCAGTCGATGATGGCGTCTTGGGTCTGGAGTTTGGGCGCGTGTGTCGCCTGGCTCTCGTCTTGAGGTTGGGCGACCATGCTGCCGAGTTTCGGCAGTGCTCCGATGAGAAGCCGCCCGCCAAGTTCTGCGAGTTCGGCGGTAAGGTCAGACCCGGTGATTGTGGCCGAGATCGGGCACACCGCCCGGGCCAACATCGGCCCGGTGTCCAGACCGACGTCCATGTGCATGAGCGTGATGCCGGTTTCGGCGTCGTTGGCCATGATCGCGTACTCCACGGGTGCCGCGCCTCGCCACCGAGGTAACAACGATGCATGAACGTTGATTGCCCCGTAGGTTGGATGCTCGAGTAAAGGGCGCGGAATCATGAGGCCGTAGGCGGCGACAATCAGCACATCGAAGGGCTCTGCAAGAATGGACGACACAGCGGCCTGCCCTTCAGGCTTACGCTGACTCAGCGTGGCCGGTTGAAAAACCTCGATGCCTGCTTCAATCGCCATGCGTTTTACCGGCGGCGCCGTGAGTTTGCGCCCTCTGCCCTGCGGGCGATCTGGCTGGGTCAGCACTCGAACGGGTTTGATATCCGCCTTGAGCAGATGTTGCAGTATGGTCGCCGCGAAATCCGGAGTCCCAGCGAAGACCACGCGAAGAGACATCAGGTGGTTTGCCGATGCTGTTTTTCGAGCTTCTTGCGAATGAGCGTACGCTTCAGCCCGGAGAGATAGTCGACGAACAATTTGCCCAACAAATGGTCCCGTTCGTGCTGGATGCAGATTGAGAGCAGGCCGGACGCGTCCAGCGAAAAAGGTTGGCCGTTTCGGTCAAGAGCGCTGACGCGAACAAACTCGCGACGTTCGACCGGCTCATAAAAACCCGGCACCGAAAGACACCCTTCGTCAGATTCAACAACAGGACCAGACAACTCCAGCACCGGATTGATAAACACCAAAGGTTCGTTCTTGTGTTCGGAGGTATCGATGACGATGACCTTTTCGTGTACGTTGACTTGTGAAGCGGCGAGGCCGATACCTGGCGCGGCGTACATGGTCTCGAACATGTCGTCAACCAGCTTGCGAATGCGTTGGTCGACAGTGCCTACCCTTCGAGCCTGCGTTCGAAGGCGTACATCGGGAAACTCCAGAATCTCAAGGATCGCCATGATTCTTCGCTACGTGACCTATCTCTAGTATTGGTGTAATTCGTGCTGATAAGATTGCGCTGGTTATAGCTTTTTTGGTGCAGTGCCTACCACTTTCGAATAACGTTTAGTGTCATGCTGCAACAGGCGGCGGACTTCTCAAGGCGCATCTTAGGCGACGCACGAGCAACCAGGATAGCGCGGACGAAACTACCGGGGGTATTTGCGACATGCGTTTGATTGGAAGTGTTACGTTGGCGCGCCGGTTGTTGCAACTATCTGGTCTCCGGCTTCTCGCTTCGTTGTTGATTTCTCTGACGTGCATCTCCTTGTCAGTTGCCAGCGAACCCGCCGGCAATCTGGGTCAGTATCTGCGTGATGACCATCCGGACGTCTACACGGTTGTGAAGGGTGACACCCTGTGGGACATCTCCGGGCGGTTTCTGCAGCGACCGTGGCTCTGGCCCGAGTTGTGGCAAGTCAATCCCCAGATCGAAAACCCACACTTGATCTACCCCGGTGACAGTATCCATCTGGTCTATGTTGATGGACAGCCCAGATTGCAGCTGGAGCGTGGCGATGCAGGTCGATTGAGTGGCTCCACGGCAGGCGGTCTGCAGCCGGAGATTCGGTCTACTCCTTTGGAAACAGCAATACCCACCATCAAGCTCGATGCAGTCCAAAGCTGGTTGGTTCAGAATCGTATTGTCACCGAAGAAGAACTGAACGCCGCACCGTACGTGGTTCAAGGGGCAAGTGAGCGCTTGATTCTCGGCGCTGGCGACCGACTTTATATTCGCGGATTGCTCGCCGACAGCGAGAGTTTCAACTATGTCCGCCGTGGCCCAGTCTATGTTGACCCAAATACCAGAGAGTTCCTCGGTCGCGAAGCGACGTATATCG
>CAMDVY010000247.1 GCA_945878745.1 Klebsiella pneumoniae
TTCAAAGGTGCCGATGGGAACCATCGCGCGCGGACTACCGTTGCTGGTCGTGGTGAATTTCACGTTCTGCTGACCAAACCACTTGGACAGGAACGCAGGATAAACCGAGTGACGATCCATTCCTGGTTCGAGGTACCCGAACAGTCGGCGCTCTCGCTCCTCGGGAATCACGCTGACCTGCGTATGGTAACGGCCAAGAAATGCCCGCGAACCAACCGCCGAATGGCCGGCCAGCACGGATCCTGAGATCACCCTTTGTTCGCCTTCCGCCAGTTCGCCGACCATCAGCTCCGAAAGATCAACGCCAATTCGCGTTCGCACCAGTCTTGGGTTTTTCACGCCCGGGCCGCCGAGTGCAACAACACGGGTTGGATCAATGCGCCCCTTGTGAAAGAGATGTCCTATGGCGATGACATCCTGGTAGCCGATATACCAGACCGTCTTGCTCTGTCCCACGGGATCAATGAAGTGGATATGGGTACCCGGCAACCCCGCTGGGTGCGGACCATCAAATTCGTGCACCTTGATTCTGGATTCATGACCTGTGGGCAGGAACTTGCCCGGCTTCTGGCACACGTGAACAGCGCCTTCGGTCAGCTTGGCGATGACATCCAGACCCAACGCAAATTCCACGGCTTTTTCCGTGATGACCAGCGCCGCATCAACGCCAAGCGGATTGGAATCCATTGCCGTGACAAAAATTGAATGCGGGCTCGAGTCAAGGAGGGGAACCTTACTGAATGGACGCGTCCGAAACGCTGTCCAGAGACCGCTCAGACGCAGCACCTTGGTGACATCCGCGGTGGTAAGACGTCCCATCGCCTGGGATCCATAGGACTCGAACAGTTTGGATCGATCACCCTCGACCGCGATGACGACAGTGGTCAACGCCCGCTTCTCACCACGGACGATGGCTTCAATCTTGCCGGCCGCAGGAGAAGTCACCACCACACCTGGATTTTTCTTGTCCTCGAACAGCGGTGTCCCGATCTGGACGGCATCGCCCTCGGCGACTTTCATGGTAGGTCGCAGACCAGGATAGTCCGAGCCGAACACGCCAACACGAGACGCCGG
Organism: Klebsiella pneumoniae; assembly: GCA_945878745.1. Lineage (GTDB taxonomy): Bacteria > Pseudomonadota > Gammaproteobacteria > Pseudomonadales > Azotimanducaceae > SYFY01. The sequence continues at coordinate 1,075 of CAMDVY010000247.1, forward strand.
GCGTGCATCCTCAATTTCCTGGCGCGGAGCACCGGCAATCGGCAGATCGAGGCCTTTTTTCAATTCAATCATGGGTAGATCGCCGTCATTGGTTTGTCACGCGATAGCCCTTGCCGTATGCACTCGCGAGACAGGATGCAATAACCGTCTCTGGCAATGTGGTCAGCGGGTCAGGTGACTGGAGGCTGTAATGGGTACCCGGTCGCCACGTCATCTGCAGATCATCGAGTCGCTTCCGCTGACAGTTCGACCCACGACTCATGCCAAGGCTCGAACCGCCCCGCTTCGCGTCGTGCATCGCGCCGTCACTGACCAGCGATCTGTGTTTAAGGTGTATCGACACGTTTCGATATAGGTTGAGGAAATCTTCGGCCGAACCTCTATGAGGTGTGATCACACGGGTCTGTTTGTGATCGCCCATCATAAAAACACCGACCGGCTGCGCCTACGCTGTTTTCCTTGCACTTCAGTCGAAGTGCTTGTGCGAAAGCGCGGGCATTATAGTTTCGCGCTTGCACGAAACACAACGAAATTGGACGCCAGTCGAGAAGATGCCAGACACTTTGTGCCTGCGAACCGAGAGGTGCGCAGGCAGCTAAAATCAGAACCCGAGTTCTGCTACATCTTTCGGAATCAGTGGGTAGGCAATGCCCGCCCATTTCTGCACGATGCGGACCACCTGGCAGGCGTAGCCGAACTCGTTGTCATACCAGACATAGAGCACACAACGATTGTCCTTGGCAATGGTCGCCCCTGCATCGACGATCGATGCATGGCGGTTGCCGACAAAGTCCGAGGACACCACTTCCGGCGATGTGGTGTAGTCGATCTGCCGTTGGAGGGTCGAGAACAGGGACGTCTTGCGCAGGAAGTCGTTGACACAGTCCACCGTGACCGTTCGGCCCAACTGCAGATTGAGGATGGCCAGCGACACGTTTGGCGTCGGCACCCGGATGGCATTACCGGTCAGGCGCCCTTCCATCTCCGGCATCAACTTGGTGATGGCCTTGGAGGCACCGGTTTCGGTGATCACCATGTTCAGCGGCGCGGCACGCCCACGACGAGGTTTGTCGTGGTAGTTGTCGATGAGATTCTGGTCATTGGTGTACGAATGAACGGTCTCGACGTGCCCTGAGACCACCTCGTATTCATCATGCATGGCTTTCAGCACGGGCAGGATGGCATTCGTCGTGCAACTGGCCGCGCCAAGTATTGTGTCGGATGGCTCGATCGCATGCGTATTGACGCCGGCCACGATGTCTTTCATCTTGCCTTTTCCAGGCGCCGTCAGAATGACCTTGGCGGCCCCCTTCGACTTGAGGTGCAGACTGAGTTTTTCCGCATCGCGCCACACCCCGGTGTTGTCGATGATGATCGCGTTGTCGATGCCGTGTGCGGTGTAGTCGGCTTCAGCAGGGGACGCGGCGTAGATAACCTGGATCGCGATCCCGTTGGCGATGATGCAGTTGTGTTCTTCGTCAATCCGGATGGTTCCCTGGAAACTGCCGTGGACGCTGTCACGTCGCAACAGCGAGGCTCGTTTTACCAGATCGTCGCCCTTGCCCTTGCGGACGACGATGGCACGCAAGCGCAACTGGTGGCCGCTGCCGGTCTTTTCGATGAGGAGACGTGCCAGCAGGCGACCGATTCGGCCAAAGCCATACAGGACCACATCCTGGGGGACGGCGAGTGGTGGTACGTGCCGGCCAATGACCTCGGCACACTCTCGCCGAACAAAATCCATCGGCGTCAATTTCGTTTCGCCAGCCTGCTCAGATTCTTCCATGTACTTGGAGGCGAGCTTGCCCACGTCAATGTGAGCGGGCCCGAGATCAAGCTGGGACAATGCGTCGAGAATCGGATAACTCTCGTACTCGGACAATTCGTTCTGGGCGATCTGACGCACGTAACGGTGCGTCTTCATGATCTGCGTCACACTCTGGTTGTAAAGCGCTCGTCCGTAGCAGTACGCGACCACGTTGCTGCGATAGAGGCGACCAATGATGGGAATCATCGCCTCGGCGAGGGCTTCTCGTTCTTTCCAGTCGGGGAAGTAGGCATCCAGGCTAGCTAGGGCCACAGGCGGTTCCTTGTCGTGGTTACGGTGAGAATGATCGGATGGACATTATCGAGACTCACCCGCGGGAGGGCAACCCGAGGGGTGAGCGCGCGTGATCAAACTGTGTATCAATGACCCTAACGGGGGCGACGTACGCCCCAATCAATCGTTCGCTGTCGTCGTAACGCCGGATTAGAGGCCTTATCGGAAGCTCTGGTTCACTGCCGCCAACGCGGCATTTCCAGGACACAGATCCTTTTCCGTCAGCTGATTCAGTGGCGTATCAATCGTGTTCATGATGTCGTGACAGTCCATCGCATTGTTGTCCAGATACAACAGACCGGTCACCACTTCCCCCAACGACTGTTTGCTCTGCACATAGTGCAGCGCGCTGACCCGATCATGTGGATCGTAGTCATCAGTCAGCTTGTGCAGTTGCAGAATCGATCCGTCCGGCATATTGATCCGCTCGGTCGTACCGGGGGCATAGTCCACCGTGATCTCTTCGGCGTGTGGTACGTAATCCGCGGCAACCACGGTCTCCGAATGCTCCCGGATGTAGTCATAGCTCTTGGTCGAGCCACTGTGGTTGTTGAAGGCGACACACGGACTGATCACGTCGATGAAGGCCATGCCACGATGCATCAGCGCCGCCTTGATCAACGGTACCAGCTGCTTCTTGTCACCAGAAAAGCTGCGGGCCACAAAGCTCGCACCGATCTGAATGGCGAGGCTCACCAGATCGATAGGCTCATAGAGGTTTGGCGCCCCTTTTTTCGACGTCGATCCCTTGTCGTTGGTCGCCGAAAACTGACCCTTGGTGAGCCCGTACGTTCCGTTGTTATCAACGATGTAACACATATTGATGCGGCGACGGACGATATGCGCAAACTGACCCAGGCCGATCGATGCGCTGTCGCCGTCACCGGACACACCGATGGTATAGAGCTCACGATTGGCCATGTTGGCGCCTGTAGCGACGGATGGCATGCGGCCATGTACCGAGTTGAAGCCGTGCGATTTGCCAAGGAAATAACTGGGTGTCTTGGATGAGCAGCCGATACCGGAAACCTTGGCGAACCGGTGAGGTGGCAATGACAATTCAGCGCACGCCTGAATGATGGCGGCACTGACCGAATCATGCCCGCACCCGGCACACAACGTCGACACCGAGCTTTCATAGTCTCGCCGGGTCAAACCGAGTTCGTTGAGCGGTAGTCGCGGATGATGAACCTTGGGCTTGGTGACGAACGTCATGATTTCACCTCCGTAAGGCGCGACATCTTGTGGGCACTGAAATGTTTCGAGATCTGCGAGTGAATTTCGTCCGCGGAAATCGACAATCCGGCGTAGTACAACACCGGGATCAATCGCGCCGGGTCGACCTGGAGCTCGTTCACCAGCAGTTGCCGCATCTGTCCATCCCGATTCTGCTCGACGACAAAAATCTTTTCGTGATCACGGATGAAGGCCTCAACACCCGAATCAAAGGGGAACGCCCGAATGCGGCAGGTATCCAGACCGATGCCCTCTTCACTCAGATGATCAAGCGCTTCCTGCATCGGCAGTGCCGTTGTTCCGAAATAGAGCACGCCATGACGATGGCCCCCGGAACCGAGCTCTGCCTTTGGGACCAGGGTTTTTGCGGTGTCCCACTTCTTCAGGAGCCGTTCCATGTTGCGCTGGTAAGCATCCGGACTTTCCGTGTAGGCCGCATATTCATCACGCGACGTGCCGCGGGTGAAAAAAGCGCCTTTGGTCGGGTGTGTACCCGGTAATGTGCGATAGCCGATGCCGTCACCATCCACGTCCAGATAACGACCAAAACGCTGCACTTTTTCCAGCGCATCGGCATCCAGCACCTTACCGCGGTCGTATTCGCGACTGTCATCCCAGCTGAAGGGTTCTGACAGGTTGTCGTTCATGCCCAGTTCCAGGTCTGACAGTACCAGTACCGGGGTCTGCAGCCGATCCGCGAGATCCAGTGCGTCTGCACCAAAATCAAAACACTCACGCGGCGTCGACGGGAACAGGAGGACATGTTTGGTATCACCGTGCGACGCATAAGCAGCGGAAATAATGTCGCCCTGCTGCGTGCGCGTCGGCATGCCGGTACTTGGACCGGAACGCTGAATGTCCCAAACCACTGCGGGAATCTCGGCAAAATACGCAAGTCCC
>CAMDVY010000248.1 GCA_945878745.1 Klebsiella pneumoniae
TATCGCGAGCATGGCCGCATCCTTCTGCACCACCACGGCCTTCACAAACAGTGGGTCATGGACTCCGGAGAAGCGTCGATTGCGGGCGTCACCGGCTATAAACGCGCCCGTCTCGGGAGAGATCTCGGCGCTCGCAGCACCGACACGAAATCCGACAGAGGGCGTCGCTTCGGTTATGGTGACGACAGGATCGGGCGGCGTGCAGCCTGCCAGCCCGAGCAGCACCAGCCCGATGAAAATCATCCACACTCGCATTCAACTCCCCTCGGATCGTCCGTTTATCAGTAACAGACGATACCTGATCAAAACCTGAATGGTCTGCGTGAATTTCATCACCAGTCAGTCCGCCGAATCAGATCCGTCTTGCCATCCCAGGCGTAGTGCGCGTCCTTCCAGGCATTGAAGTTTCGCCGTGAGTTCGGGTTCTCTGTGTACAGCTCGACAAAACAACCGAGCAAGGGCCGCGCATCCACGTACGACACAGCCAGGGAACCACCGACAACAATTTCGGTCACGGACGGATATCCCGCTGCTTCGAATCTCGCTTTCTCAACACTGACATCCGGCAGACATATGGCAATGTGGTGCAATCCGGTTTCACCTTTCCGGAACATGTCACGGTAAATGGATGGTTCATCGCAGTGCTGTTCAATGAACTGGATGTGATGGTCAGGACCACACTGCCCCCAGGCATAACTCAGATCCACATGCGATGGCTGACCACGATACGATTCAACAAAACTGCGCCCGGCTGGCGGCGAGAAGTGACGGTCCATGAAAAATGGCCCGGCACCAAACATCTCCGCCCATTTTGCACACGCTTCATCGATATCACTCACGTAGTACGCGTACTGTTCAATCGGATAACGCATGAACGGATGATTCATCGGTGTTTCTCCTGTCGTTTCAATTCCAGACCAGTGGCAACCGCTCAACACCACCCACACTGCCACCCTTGATGCGAACCTGACTTTCATCCGCGATTCGAAAATCAGGAATGCGTTTCAGCCACTCTTCGATCGCCACCGCCACTTCTGTCATACCCAGTGCCGAACCCGGACACTTGTGAATGCCTCGTCCGAAAGTTGCGTGCGGAATGGCCTTGCGATCGAAGTCGACCTCCAGAGGTCGCTCATGAACCGCTTCGTCAAAGTTGTAGAGCACCAGCGGCAGATATACCGCCTCACCCTTCTGGATCAGCTGACCACCCAGCAAATAATCCCTGGTCGCAGTGCGAGGTATGCCAACCATCGAAAAACGCCGCATCAGCTCATTCAACCGTCCTTTGGTTCTTTCCGGTTCAGCGGCCAGCTTGTCACGAAGCTCCGGATGTCGCGCCAGATGCATGGTGACAAAACCGAGCGTACCCGCCGTGGTGTGAAAACCACCGATAAACAACTGCTGACACATGTGCATGACGTCTTCGTTACTGATCGGTTGACCTGCAACCTCCCCCTGCAACAACTGGCTGACCAGATCCGACCCGGGATTCTTTCGACGCTCCAGAATGATCGGCACAAGGAAATCGGCAATCTGTTGCAGCATCGATGCCACCGACGCGGGGCTTGCCGCGTTGGCGCTGTATGCCATCTGCCGCAAGCGTTCGCGCTCATGTTCGGGAAAGGCCACCAGCTGATGGAAAATCGAAATCGGCAGGATGTTGGCGAACTCGGCAACATAGTCACAGTGACCCCGCTCAACAACCTTCTCCACCAGGTTTCGCGCCAGTTGCCGCACGTCTGCCTCCTTGTCACGCACGACCTTGGCGGACAACAGCGGGATCAACAATGCCCTGTAAGGCGTGTGCTCTGGCGGATCGAGGCTCAAAGGTATGAAGCGATAAACCTCCCCGACTTCCTTGGGCAACGCCAGAATGCGACTCGAAAAGAGATCAGGTTGATCCAGCACATCACCAATCAGGGATGCTCGCAATGCGATCCAGTGTCCACCATTCAAGGGTGTCCAGCGTAGTGCCGGACCACCATCATCCTGCAGCGTTTTCCAGGCACGCTGATGATCACCCGCGAAGCCCGGATCACCATGGCCACCAAACGTGTGGTAGTTCAGTTCGACGATGGCGGATGCCGGAACATGAGCGGGGGGTGCAACTCGATAGCCCGTTGCGGCGTTGTACGGTATGGCTGTCTTGACGGTCACGGATGCAAGTCCACCTCTGCTGAGTCCATCGGGAGCATACCATCGCACCTTCGCGGTGACAGTCCACTGAAACGTGACACCGGCAGTTCAGCATGATTCACTGCCAGCCATCATTCTCCAGGCTCGTTCAAACCATGATGGTTCGTCGTACGTTCGTCGTTCTTCTCGTCGCGTTCAGTGCTTTCGTCACAACACTGCAGGCGGATCCGTCGAGCGTGCTCGGCCAATGGAAACTCACGGTCGAAACCCCCAATGGCACGACCAACCCGATACTCACCATTAACGCCGCAGACGCTGGCTACTCAGGCTCTTACGTAGGTCCTCGCGGATCGTTCGAGCTCAAGGAAATCAAGGTTGAGGGCAACACGTTTTCGTTTCCGCTGACCATCACGATCCCGATCGGCAAGATGGATGTTCAGTACGCGGGACAAGTCGAAGGCGACACGGTCTCCGGGTCGATCGGTAATCCGCAGGGGACGATTCCATTCGTTGGTGTGCGAGTACAGTAACGTCGATGAGGTGTCCTCGCGCCCGATTGAGGACGGATTCAGCTGTGGATGGCGAGGCGAGCTTCAAGACCGTCGCCGATCTGGTCATACACTGCCTTTAGCGCCCTGTTGTCTCGCACTTCCGGGCGCGCCACAAGCCACACCGGCAAATCAACCGGAACCACATCCGCAAGGGCACCGAGCAGGCCATCACCATCGCCGACCAGGGCGTCCGGGAACGCACCAATGCCCCAACCGGATTTCGCGGCCGACTTCTGGCATGCGAGTGAATCGCTGCGAAAGACTACCTGCTCATCAAGAAAAGCGTAGCCCTGAGTCCGGGCAACCGACAGGAACTCCCCACTGGAAAAGCCATCGATCAACCGGTGCCCGGCGATGTTCTCGCGAGTGAGCTGGCCACAACGCTGCAGATAGGCTTCGCTCGCGTACGCCCGCATGCGAATCGACCCGATGCGCCGACAGATCAGGTCCTGCTGCGTTGGCCGCACATGCCGTATGGCGATGTCAGCCTCGCGGTCAAGCAGATTGAGCTGCACATGGGTAACCAGCACATCAAGCGCGACGCCCAGATTGGCAAGCGCGCTGGGCGAAGCCGGTGTCAGCGAGGGCAGCAATTCCGCAGTCAACTCGGCAACCGTGATACGCACTCGGTCAACCGGCCTCTCCCCCATGGTATCAACCGTGTTACGCAACATCAGGGCAGCAGATTGCATGGGTTTCGCGGCGTTAAGTAGCTGCTCGCCCGCTTCATTCATGACCATCCCGTGCGACGTTCGGGTGAACAGTGAGAAGCCAAGGCTCTCCTCCAGATGCTGCAGGTGTCTGGCAACAGTTGGATGTGCGATGCCAAGGGATTTCGCGCCGCCGGCAAGACTGCCTGCCCGCGCCACCGCGACAAAGGATCGAATGAGATTCCAGTCCAGATCAAAGGCACCCGGCAGTGCATCGGACATCTCGAGCTCCCTGTTCAATTCTGCAATCTGGATTCTACGTTACGTAGATTCCCATATGTCCACTGTTTCGTTACTTTAGGTAACACAAGATCTGAACCAGATCGGTAACCAAGGAAATGAAATGAACAAGCTCTCTCTTCTGGCCCTTCCACTGGTCGCCTTTTCCGCCCTGTCTGAAGCCCGCGACGGGACTTTTGCCGACCAGCGTGGTTTTGCCGCGTGCACCTCAGAATTCCACGCCGCGAGTGTTGGACTGGTCACCGACCGTCATCACTTCATCGACAAGCGCGCTGAAAATCCCCGTTTCTACATCAACGGCACCCGCTGGGAAGATGGCAGTCGGGCCGACGTCAAGATGACCTGTGACACCGCGCCCAGCGGCTCAGCAGTGCTGGCGAGTGAAATTTCGGCAGGCAAATACAAAGGTCAGCACACCCGAATCACGATTGAAGTCGCTGATTCCAACAACTGATTCCAACAACTGATTCCAACACGCGATTCCCGCACTCCGTGAAATCCGGCGCCCATGCGGCGCCCGGCTTTCAGCTCTTTCGTCGATCAAAGAGAAAAGCGCGCGTCAATTCCCTCGCAGCCGCGTAGTCGACACCTTTGAGCCGATCGATCTCCCCCACCTCTTCGGGCACGTACCAGTGCACGGTGTTGCCGTGATAGGCATTCCATACCGCGTCAGCAATCGCTGCAGCTGGCATGACGCGGAAAGGTCCTTCTTTGGGAAAGGTGTCGAACAGACGCTCATCGAAGTCATCGCCCGATCGCGCAGAGATCGATCCGCGAAGCATGGGTGTGTCAATACAGCCCGGAAGCACATCGGCAGTACGAATGCCAAATCGTTCAAATTCGAGACTGAGTGCTTCGGTCAGTCCTCGAACCGCAAACTTCGATGCAGAGTAAACAGCTCGCAGAGCATGGCCATGGGTCGCGACTACTGACGCCGTCGACATGACCAGCGAGTTCGGTGCATTGCGCAGCAACGGCAATGCTGCCTTGGTACCGATGATCACACCCCAGACATTGATATCGATGATGCTGCGCATGGTCGACAAGGGCATCTCGTCAAACCAGCCGCCAGGAGCAATCCCGGCGTTGTTGAACAGGATGTCCATGCGTCCACCGGTCCGTTCGCCAAAGCCTGCGACGGCCCTGGCGTAGGCCTGCTCATCCGTGACATCCAGTTCAGTGGCCCAGACCTGCTCCTGGTTGAATGACGCAACGGCGCTCTTCACACGCTCGCCATCATTGTCGAACAAACCGACAAACCAGCCCGCATCAACGAATTTTCGGGCAGTAGCCAGACCCATGCCACCGGCGCCACCGGTAATGAAGATCGACTTGCGTGAGCTTGTCATCAGCGCAGCTCGTAGCTGATGTGCAGATGAGGCAGGTTACGCAGAATGAAACTCGGTTCCGCTTCCGGTGGCGGATGTCCTTCCGAAAGGCGAATGTTCTTCAATCGATCGAGGATGGCCAGGAACCCGAGATTCAATTCCTGCCGGGCCAGAGGGGCGCCGATGCAGAAGTGCACGCCCGCACCGAAGGCCAGCTGCATACCGGCTTTTTCACGATGGACATCCACCTGGTCCGGTCCTTCGAACTGGCGCTCGTCACGATTGGCGGCCCCGTATCTGAGCATGATCATGTCACCGGCTTTCAGCGGTTGATCGCCCAG
>CAMDVY010000249.1 GCA_945878745.1 Klebsiella pneumoniae
AACGCCTGCGGCTGATAGGAAGCCATTTCGCCAAGAATACTGTTATAGACACCCAGCATCTCCGGAGTGACACCATTGACACCACCGGAAGCACCGCTGGCCCAGCCAGGTGCAGCAGGAATGCCGGCGGTCGCTCCGGACAGGTCGGCGACATCCTGGTTGAACCAGTCGGGAGAGCTGACGAAGACCCAGGCCGCAGTATCCGTGGCGGAAAACGCCAAGGGAATGATGGCTGCCAGACAGGAGCAACAAGCCGTCCTCACGATCTTCACATACCGTCCGATAACAGAGTTATCCAGGACAACCGGCGATCGGTTTGCTGCTCTCACCCCATCACTCCCTATTGATATCCACTTGCTATTGAATGTTAGCGCGAGGAATGAATGAGAAGTTCATAAATGATGTGAGCGAAATATGAGAACTACCGACGAGTATCAGGGGCGTCACCTGGGAAATCTGCTCAGGGCGACCGGTACCGAATCTGTATCTCCGGCAGTCTCGCGTCACAAGCAATGAACCAAATGTTGTGTGCTGCCTGATCGATCCAGCTACTGATCTGTTTGAAGTCACTGCCTGAAAACCGCATCGACTTCACGACCCTGCTCCAATGGCACGGCGAATCAATCCGATCTGCTCGCGCGCAAAACGAACCGTCTCGGGGAGTTCCATCGCAGCACCGAAGGCGATGCACTCATCAAACCGCTGATTCCCAAGCACGTCGTGCAGATGTGCCAGCGCAGCCACATCGGAGCCGCCTAGGCCGAGAGCATCGATTTCCATTTCGCGTTAGCCTCGGTCCGCGAAAAAGCGCTGCGACGCGAACCAGCTGAGCTTCGAGGACTACCTGCGACGACGCAGCGAAGCGATCGAAAAAAAATAAGTTGAAGCCCCTCCTCTGGCGTCCATTGATCGTCCTTGTCAGGACATCCGTTCGGAATAGTCCCACTCTGTTTGCCAGACCGGAGTGATTTCAATGGCCACTTCGGTATCAGACCGTGACAACAGCCAGCGTGCCAACCGGCTGTCCCGATTCACCTGATAGCGATCGATCAACTCCTTCAGCACCTGACCGCCGGACTCCGGGATGCAGCGGACGCTTCCGCGACCCCTGATACCGCGGTAAGGCATGTCATTTGTGGAGAGGTCGTATCCGCATCTGGGATCAGCCTGCAATGCACGGACGACCACAGAGTCTTCCTGACTGGCACACCAGATACGATCATTCCGGAACACGAACCACAAAGGAACGATCAGCGGGCCATGTCGGGTGTTCACGGCAAGGCGCAACGGCTGTGCAAGAGAAAGAAGATCGGTGGGCTGGGTCATCACACTTCGCAGTTTCCTGGAAACCACTATCGTACTGCTTCCAGGGAACTTCTGGACAAGATGAGGTGAAGGGCTCGCCCGGGACCGGGAAGATCCAGATCCCGGACGCAGCACTTCGATCAGGCTAGAACTTCCAACCGAAGGTCACGGTCGCCGCCAGCGGCTTGTAGTCCGCCTTGATCTGGCCCACGGCGCCTTCTTCGCCATCCAGTTTAACGTTGGAGATGAGCAGGTAGCGTACGCCGGCGTCGATGAACGCGCGCTTGCCGAACGCATACCGCGCGCCAAGCAGCGCCTGCAAACCGCCGCCGGAACCGCTGAACGAGCGCTCGATCCCGCCGCTCTCGAAGTCGAGATCGACCTCGGTCGCGTACACGGCGCCAAGGCCTGCGTAGGTCCGCGCGCGGGGCGAGCCGAAGAGGTCGAATTCGCGCAGCGCATTAACGGCGACGCTGGTCGAGGCGTAGTTGCCGTCGCCGGAGGTACCGCCCCCGGCGAGCGAGAAGGTGGGGTGGTCCACCGACTGGTATATGAACTCTGCTTCGATGCGCCAGTCGTCGTTGAGGTAGCGACCGATCCCGCCGCCAGCGAGGAAGCCGGTGTCGAGCGGCAGTTTCGATGTCGCCACGCCGGCGATGCCGGGTCGCGTGTAATCGAGTCGCTGGTCCGATTAGGTTGCGAAACCGAAGGTCTCCGTGGCGTACCAGTCCCGCGACTCCGCGGATGCCATCGCGGGGCCAAGCGCTAGAAGGGCGGCGAGCAGGGTGGGCTTGATGCTGTGATTCATGATGGGCTCTCTGTTAGATCGGAGGGTTTCCGACGGCAACAGGTTGCCTGCTGCAGAGTGAGCGGCCCGTGAAGCGGGCGTCAACGCCGCGTGAAGAAGCGCGTCTCAGAGGGCGATCGGTTCGCTGCGTGAGTCGGGGAAGTGATCGTGACTCGGGTCCCGCGCCCGGGGCTGCTGTCGATCGTCACCGGCCAGCCGAACCGGTCCGACAGGCGACGGACGATCGTGAGGCCGACGCCGCGTCGGCCGGTTTCGCCCCGCACGAACGGCTGAAAAATAGCGTCGAGTTCGCCGCGCGCGATGCCAACGCCCGTGTCGCGGATCACGACCGTTCCGGCGCCCTTCTGATGCCCTGGATCACCTGAACGCCGCGTCCACCCGCTATCGCATCGCCGTCGGACAGGGCGCGGGCGGCAGAACCCTCACCCTCAAGAACCCCGCCCTCAACCAGACCGATGCAACACCCAAACCCTTCACCGCCAATCAGGACAGCTTCTCACTGAACTGCGCCGTTTCTTGTCAGCCGCATCAGCGCGACCGGCTCGAGCAATTGTGCAGGTACATCACACGGCCTGCGCTCTGCCTCGACCGCCTATCGGTCAATACCACCGGCCAGGTCGTCTACCAACTCAAGAACCCCTTCCGTGACGGCACCACGCACGTCCTCTTCAGTCCGGCAGACTTCATCGCCCGCCTCGCGGCCCTTGTGCCACGACCTCGCGCCAATCTCACCCGATACCACGGAGTCTTCGCGCCAAGCTCACCCTTCAGGTCACACATCGTTCCAGCCGCAGACAAACCCCGTAGACTCAAAAGCAAAACAGACAACGCAACACTGGATCATCTGCCAGCAGACGGCACCACCGAATCGACAACCGCACCGCTCTCCTGGGCACAGCGATTGAAACGCGTCTTCAACATCGACATCACCCTCTGCCCGCTCTGCGGTGGCCAACTCCACGTCATCGAAGACGTCACCGACCCCGATCTCATCCGCAAGATCCTCGATCATCGTAACCAGCAGGCCCCACCCCGCAGGCCTCCCGCTCGCGCAAGCGCGCACCAGACACTTCCCGATCTCTTCGTCGAACGCTGACACCTCCCCCTCGACAACTCACATCCCTGTGCCACTGAATTCCTGACTTCCCATCTCGCCCGAAAGACCGCAAGTCATCCGCCATCTACCGTGACAGCACTTCTCCATAACCTGACCATTCAAACGCTCAGCTCCGATCACCGCCTAAACGTTCTCCTCAGGCAATACTTCTCCAACAACAAGAAAACACCCGTTATCCTTCCTCGATTCTCGACGGTGGTCCCTGTTCGGTCGGCATCGAGTCCACAATCGTTGATTTCACCGCGGCGCGACCGCGCATTCTACAGCCGGGTCAACTAAGCCGCGAGACGATCGAAGCGGTGCTGGGGATCAAGTTACTGGACGGGCGATCTGGTGCGCCACGAGTGTCGGGTGATCTGCCCAGTCATTACGCACCGCACACGCCGGTTCGCTTGCTCGGAGCGGCCGAGTTGAACGAGACGCTGCAAAAGGCATCCATCGAGACCAGAATCGGCGTCATCGCACTGGGCGTCGAGGTGGCAGCCGGAGCTGCGCAAACCGAGTGGCGCACATTGTCCGCAGCTCCTTTGGTATATGCGCGCCAATTCTACGCGAGCCTGCGGGAGCTCGATGAACGTCGCCTGGATCTGATCCTGCTGGAAGTGCCGCCCGACACGATCATGTGCGAAGCCGTGTGCGACCGTCTGCGCCGCACGGCTGGTTCACACTGACGTGGTGGTTCGTCGAGGAGAAGCGTCCCGCAATTCAACTGTCTCCCAAAGTGAAGCGGACAGCGTGCACAAACTCCGGTTCGATCGACGTCGTCATCAATAAAGTGTAAACTTTTTGAGCACTAACTCTACCCGCGTGCGCCGAACCCGGCGCGTCGATTGCATACGTCGTCCTCTCTCCTCGGCTGAACACGAGCCTGGCTCACAAGCGGCGCCGCATAATCGGTTGAAGTCTGCAATAGAAACCTCGATGAAACGTCTCAGGAGGAACGGGATACCGCAAACGGAATAGTTCACATAGAAAACGGAAGTCTAAAGAATGGAAAACGCTGAGGTCGCCGAAATTTTCACCATGGAAGACGCTCTGTCTACAGGGAAAGTGCACACGGAATGGCCTGAAAGTGCCAAGGGTGGAGTAGAGCTCTCGGTCATCGTTCCAACATTCAACGAGCATGAAAATGTCGTCGAACTAATTCAGCGGTTGAAGATGTGTCTCAAAGATTGCGCCTGGGAAGTCATATTTGTTGATGACGACTCTAGTGATGGAACTGCAGATCTCATTCGCCGGATAGCCCTGCAGGACCCCGCGGTACGTTGCATTCAAAGAATTGGACGCAGAGGGCTGTCTTCTGCCTGCATCGAAGGCATGCTGACCTCGTCGGCGCCGTACTTTGCAGTCATGGACGGTGATCTTCAGCATGATGAAAGCCTTCTGCCGAAAATGCTTGAAGTGCTGCGACATGGCGGCGAGGACATTGTCGTCGGCAGCCGCTACCAGACTGGCGGGGGGATCGGAGAATGGGCCGAATCACGCGCCAAGATCAGCCGTTTTGCAACCCGCCTGGGAAAGATGGTTCTCCGAGCAGACCTGAATGATCCGATGAGCGGATTTTTTATGTTGCGCAGAAAGGTGCTGGAAGACTCGGTACGTCACATGTCGCTGATCGGGTTCAAGGTTCTGTTCGACCTCTTCGCTTCTTCTCCGCAACCATTGAAGTTCATCGAGCTGCCGTTCCATTTCCGCACCCGGAAGGCCGGTGAGAGCAAGCTGGATACACAGGCTGGCTGGGACTACATGATGCTCCTGCTGGACAAGCTGGTAGGTCATATTGTTCCTGTGCGGTTCTTCGCCTTCGGGATCGTCGGCAGCATTGGTGTCGTTGTCCATTTCAGCGTGCTCGCCGTTCTTCTTTATCAGGCTGGTTTGGACTTTTTCACAAGTCAGTCGATTGCCACGCTGGTAGCAATTTCGGGTAACTACGCGTTGAACAACATCTTTACCTACAGGGATATGCGTTTGCGTGGCTGGCGCTGGATAAGGGGCTGGGCGTCTTTCACCCTGGCCTGCAGCGTCGGGGCGGTGGCCAATGTCGGCATAGCATCGTATCTATTCAATCAG
>CAMDVY010000250.1 GCA_945878745.1 Klebsiella pneumoniae
TGGCTTGATGCACTCGAACATGTGCTGAAAACCCAGGGGATCGAGCGAGCAAACTTTCTCCTGCAGCGCTTGTCAGCGCGAATGACCAAGACCGGCGCGTCGCTGCCTTACACCATTACCACGCCATACCGAAACACCATTCCTTCCAATCAGGAAGCGATGATGCCAGGTGATCTCTTCATGGAGCGGCGCATCCGCAGCCTCATCCGCTGGAATGCGCTGGCGCTGGTCGTCCGTGCCAATCGACGGGAAGGGGAGCTGGGTGGCCACATTTCGTCGTTCGCTTCGTCAGCGACACTTTATGACGTGGGCTTTAACTATTTCTTTCAAGGTGCGACTGCAGAATCTGCAGGCGATCTGATCTATTTTCAGGGGCATTGCTCGCCGGGCGTCTATGCGCGGTCCTATCTTGAAGGCCGACTCGAAGCAGAGCAGCTCGACAAGTTTCGAGAAGAAGTGGGTGGCAAAGGCCTGTCTTCTTACCCACATCCCTGGCTGATGCCGGATTACTGGCAATTCCCGACGGTATCGATGGGACTTGGGCCGTTGCAGGCGATCTACCAGGCGCATGTGATGAAGTACCTGGATTCCCGTGGCCTGGTGCCGATGGGCAATCGCAAGGTTTGGGCGTTTCTGGGTGATGGTGAAACCGACGAACCCGAATCGTTAGGTGCGCTCGGTCTTGCAGGACGAGAGAAACTCGACAACCTCATCTTTGTCGTCAACTGCAATCTGCAGCGTCTCGATGGACCCGTCAGGGGCAATGGCAAGATCATCCAGGAGCTCGAAGGCTCGTTCCGGGGTGCAGGCTGGAACGTCATCAAGGTGGTGTGGGGGCGGCTGTGGGATCCCTTGTTTGCGAAGGACACACTTGGTCTCCTGCAGCAGCGTATGGATGAGACGGTTGACGGTGAGTACCAGAACTTCAAGGCACACGGCGGTGACTACGTGCGCGAAAAGTTCTTTGGTCAGGATCCCGAACTCCTGGAAATGGTTTCGCATCTCACGGATGACGATATCTTCAAACTCAATCGTGGTGGCCATGATCCTTACAAGGTTTATGCCGCGTATCACTCTGCGGTCCACCACAAAGGCCAGCCGACAGTCATCTTGGCGAAGACTGTCAAAGGTTATGGCATGGGCAATGCTGGCGAGGCCGAGAATGACACGCACCAGGTCAAGAAGCTGACCCTTGATGAGCTCAAGTACTTCCGTGATCGCTTCGATGTTCCGTTGACTGATAAACAGCTGGAAGAAGTGCAGTACTACCGACCGCCGATGGATTCACCGGAAATGGAATACCTGCGTCGGCAACGGGAAAAGCTTGGTGGTCCGATTCCTCGGCGCACCGTTGATTTCCTCAATCTCAACGTCCCTGCTCTGGACACCTTTGCGGCGCAACTGCAAGGAACGGGCGAACGCCAGATTTCTACGACGATGTCGTTTGTGCGCATTCTGTCTACCTTGCTGCGCGATAAACAAATCGGCAAACGTGTTGTGCCGATTGTGCCGGACGAGGCGAGGACTTTCGGGATGGAGGGTATGTTCCGACAGCTCGGCATCTATTCGTCGGTTGGGCAGCTGTATGAACCGGAAGACTCGGAAGAAATTGGCTCGTATCGCGAAAGCCGCGATGGCCAGGTACTTGAAGAAGGCATCAACGAAGCCGGCGCTTTTGCAGCCTGGATGGCCGCGGCGACATCGTATACAACACATCGGTACACGTTGATTCCGTTCTACATCTACTACTCGATGTTCGGCTTTCAGCGTATCGGCGATCTGGCCTGGGCGGCCGGCGACATGCAGGCGAGAGGATTTCTGCTCGGCGGTACTGCTGGCCGAACCACGCTCAACGGTGAAGGTCTGCAGCATCAGGATGGTCACTCACACCTCCTGGCTTCGACCATTCCGAACTGTGTCGCTTATGACCCGTGTTATGCCTATGAGCTGGCTGTCATCATCCAGGATGGACTGCGCCGAATGCTGGCGGAGCGGGAAAACGTCTACTACTACGTCACAGTGATGAACGAAAATTATGTTCATCCGCCCATGCCGGCCGGCGCCGAAGAAGGAATTCGACAAGGAATCTATCTGCTGCGACGCACTGCAGAAGGCGCGACGAAGAGAGTGCGCCTGCTGGGTAGTGGCGCGATCCTTCGCGAAGTTGAAGCAGCAGCGCAGATACTGGAAACGCAGTACGGTGTTGGTTGCGACATCTACAGCGTTACCAGTTTCAATGAACTGGCGCGCAATGGGGCGGACGCCACGCGCTGGAATCTTCTGCATCCCGACGAGACTCCGCGTCAGGGTTTTGCCGAGGTTGCCCTCTCAGGGGACCTTCCAGTGATCGCTGCGACGGATTACATGCGAGCGTATTCCGAACAGATCCGGCCTTACATCAAGGCCGATTACCATGTGCTGGGCACAGACGGTTTTGGTCGCAGTGATCGCCGTGATCGATTGCGCGACTTCTTCGAAGTTGATCGCCGATACGTAACACTGGCAGCGCTTTACTCGCTGCAGCAGAGACAGAGCATTTCTGCAGAAGTGGTCCGTCAGGCCCGCAATGACCTCGGCATCGACGCCGACAAGCCCAATCCAAGGATTTCGTGAGGACTATCGTGACGGACATTCTTGTTCCTGATATCGGTGATGTTGATGAAGTTGAAATCATCGAGATCTGTGTCGCTGTCGGTGATCTGGTCGACGCCAACGAAACGATTGTAGTGATCGAATCTGACAAGGCGTCAATGGAGGTTCCGGCCGGGATCGTTGGCAAGATCACCAGTATCGAAGTAAAGCTAGGTGATCGGGTCAGCGAAGGCAGTCTGCTCGCGAAAATCGAGTTAGCAAGTGCCGGATCGGAAGTGAAAGCTGCTCCAGTTCTTGCAGCACTACCCGCAGCGCCGGTTGCAACCAGCCCTGCTCCAGCTGCGCCTGCGCCCGTTCAGACCCAGTCTGCTGCAGAAGTCGATGTCCTGCTGCCGGACATCGGTGATGCAAAGGACGTCATTGTCATCGAAATTGCAGTCAAGTCAGGCGACGTCGTTGCCGCTGGTGATTTGTTGTTGGTCGTTGAGTCAGACAAGGCATCCATGGAAGTGCCCTCACCATCGGCGGGTACCATCGCGGCCTTGCACGTTGTGCTTGATCAGGCAGTAAACGCGGGTGACCGTCTGTTGACCATGAAGCCGGCAGGTGCTGTGTCGGCTCAACCTGCGGCCAACGCGCCGACACCGTCGAAAGCAGCTGAAAAGCCTGCCGTAGTGGCTGGCGCAAGTCTGCCCGTTGCCAGCGACCAACCTGCTGTCTCCAGCGGTGCGGATGTATATGCCGGACCCGCAGTCCGACTAATGGCCCGAGAGCTGGGCGTTGACCTGTCACAGGTCAAGGGCAGTGGCAGTCGAGGCCGCATTGTCAAAGAAGACGTGCAAGGCTTTGTCAAAGCGCGGTTGAAAGCACCCGCTCAGAAGGCAGTCTCGGGTTCGGGTATTCCCGCCATACCCACTGTCGACTTTGCCAAGTTCGGACCAGTCGACATTGAACCCATGTCCCGCATCCGTCGGGCAGGCGCTGAAAACCTGCATCGAAGCTGGCTAAACGTTCCCCATGTCACACAGCAGGATGATGCGGACATCACGGCGCTTGAAGAGTTTCGCAAGTCGCTGAAGGCTGAGGCGGAGCGGCGTGGAGTGAAGGTGACCCCGTTGTCGTTCCTCGTTCGTGCTTGTTGCGCGGTACTCAAGGAGCATCCGCGATTCAATGCGTCGCTGGATGCGAACAAGGAAAACTTTGTACTCAAGCGCTACTACCACATAGGGTTTGCCGTGGACGCGCCTGATGGCCTCGTGGTCCCGGTGATTCGTGATGCAGATCGGCTGGGGATATGGGAACTGTCTACCGCCATCAATGAGCTGGCCGACAAAGCCCGGCGCGGTAAACTGGGGATGAACGATATGCAGGGCGGGACATTCAGTATCTCCAGCCTCGGCGCACTGGGTGGCACCGGCTTTACACCCATCGTCAACGCGCCGGAAGTTGCGATACTTGGTGTGAGTCGGCTTGTCACCAAACCGCAATGGAATGGTCGGGAATTCATGCCTCGGGAAATGTTGCCTCTATCGTTGAGTTATGACCATCGGGCCATCAACGGTGCTGAAGCAGGGCGATTCATGGTTGATCTGTGCGGCGTACTGGGGGACCTGAGGCGATTGATCCTCTGATCCATTCAACGTCCCGTCCCGCGCCAGACGACCTCTTCACCACCGAGTTGATTGAGGTCGCGCGCCCACACGAACAATAGATCACTGAGCCGATTCAGGTACACGGCGCAGTCTGTGTAAGTCTCCCCCAGCGCCCAGACACTGCGTTCGGCACGACGGCAAACGGCCCGAGCCACGTGACAGCGCGCAGCGGCTTCATTCCCTCCCGGCAGCACGAACTCCTTGAGGGGCGGTAGTGCTTCATTCAGCCTGGCAGCTGTTGACTCGATCTCGGAAGAATCAGGTGGAGGAGTCATTCCCTCGGTGGCCAGGCAAGCCCCGAGATCGAACAGAGCCTGCTGGATGTTCACCGCAAATCCGGGCACTTCACGGATCGCTGAGCAGGTGAGACCAACACACGAGTTCAGTTCGTCGACATCACCCAGTGCCGCAAACAGGGCATCGGTCTTCGGGAGGCGTCGTCCGGTTGCGGTACCTGATGTGCCCGTGTCGCCGGTGCGTGTGGTGACTCGTGTGATCCGATTGCCCATGGGCTGCGTTCCTGTTCAGCGGGTCTGTGTGACTGTCGACAGCAATTCGTACGATCGCTTGCGGGCGGTGTGGGAGTAAATTTGCGCAACCACCATGAGCTCATCGGCGCCGGTCTGCGTAATGAATTCGATCAGTCTCTCTCGAACGGTATCGGGATTCCCTACCGCGCTACAGACGCCAATCTGATCCACCATGTAACGATCAGCAGGACTGAGGGATGATTCGAAATCAGCAATGGGTGGCGGTAACTTTCCCGGACTGCCGGAGCGTAGTCTAACGAAGGACTGTAGTGCCGAACTGCGCAACAGCATGGCTTCCTGGTCTGTATCCGCAGCGCACACATTGAAGCCGAGCATCAGGTAGGGTTTGTCGAGAAAGGTCGATGGTCTGAAACGGCTTCGATAAACCTCGATGGCCTGCATGAGCGCAGCCGGTGCGAAGTGCGAGGCAAACGCAAAAGGCAGACCCAGCGCACCGGCCAGAGAAGCGCCGAACAGACTGGAGCCGAGAATCCATACCGGGACGTTCAATCCTTGGCCGGGC
>CAMDVY010000251.1 GCA_945878745.1 Klebsiella pneumoniae
CAACGATCGAGAGATGTACGCCTACGAAGTGCAGGCGCGGCAACACGAGCCGGACTCCATGGATCTTCTGCCTGCCACATTCCGCATGGCCGAATGGCACTTGAGGACGTCCAGCATCCTGGCCTCAAGAGACATGTTCGAGCAGGCGGCCTGGATCCTGGAACAGAATGAAGCGTTACAAGGAGAATCGGCCATTCGTTCTCTGCGAGGTGTGGCTCTCACCTATCGCCTGGAGCGTTTCCCTCCGATGTATGCAACACCAGAGCGGGACACGAGTGAGGATGGATTCAATCCCGGGTCATTCACTCGGGATCCGTTCCATCAGCGCCAGGAACGGGAAATCCTGATCAACAACTTCCCGCAGGGCCAAAAGGCACTGAGCCGGGTGACGTCGATGGTGCTGAGCGATCCGAATTCCACGACCAGCGAAAAAGCCTCGGCTCTGATTGAAATGGGTGACTGGTTCCTGCTGTTCTACAAGGCCGAGAGGGCATTGCCACTCTACGTTGAAGCGCTGGACTTGCTCAATGAGGCGGGACTTTCGACGGAAGCCGCGAGGTTGGCCACCCCGGAGTTACTCCATTTTCCTGCCCCACCACCACCGGCATTACCGCCAATCGACAAGCGCGAGTCACCCCAGAACGGACATGTCACCGTGAGCTACACCATCACGGAAAAAGGCGATGTGCACAACCTGGCCACAGTCGAGACCGTACCGAAGGACATGATGGAGTTCAGAGTTCGGCGCAGCATGCGCGATTCGCGATTCCGGCCGCCGATGCTTGATGGGAAACTCATTGCCTCCGAGAACCAGTCGTTCACCTACGACTTTCAGTACTATCCAAAACCGGTCAACAACGAACCGCTCGAGGCGGCGCCAACTCGGTCCAACAAGAGCGGACGTGCCGCACAAAGCAACCAACGCTCGAAAGTGAAAGCAGGTGATCTCGAGCCCTCCCCTGCAAGCGAGTTGGATGTGCAGAAGGGAGATTCGCCTGCAGAAAAAGCCACCGTGCCGGCAACAACGGACTCGGCATCTCTCGACGTCCCAGCCAGATCATCGTCGACCAGGGTGGGAGGTTGAAACCGTCTTGCACAAGCCAGAACCCAGGAACCTGCCGCCAGTCTCATACAGGTGTTGTTCAGCTTTGCCAGCCTACCTTCGGATGCCACCCCTGGGTTGTGGATCGTCTGAAGGAATGTGGATCATGCCAATGATTAAACACGTGCGTGAAGCTGTCAGACAGGCGTGGCAACCAGGTGGAGCGGGCTTGCTCCTTATGCTGGCAGCGTGTGCGCCGATCACACCGATTCCCCAGCCTTCCTCGCCATCGATGCCAAGCTCCTCCAGTTCAAGTTCTTCTTCGTCACAGTCGTCGTCCGGGATGCCCGGCAGTCCTGGAATGCCGGGCAGTCCAGGGCTTCCAGGCACACCTGGAATGCCCGGGATGCCAGGGATGCCTGGGATGCCTGGAGCACCGGGAATGCCAGGTGATCCCGGTTCTCAAGGGGACTCCAGCGCGTCGGGAGAATCTGGATCAAGCGGCGCCTCAGGTGCACCAAGTTCGAGTCAGCTTCCTGACATCGGCGGGAGTGGTCTCCCAGGATCACCCGGCAATTCAGGTGGCAAACCCGGTGGTGAAGACAGTGCCGAAGGCGAGACTGGCAAAGAAGGACAGGCTGGCAGTGGCGGCGATCAACTGCCGACCTGGGATGGCAACCAGGGTGAGGGCAAGGGAGACGGCCAAGGTGAAAAAGGCGACTGGGAAACGAGCAATCAGATCCCGGAAGTTCCTGTCGATATCACGAAGGGCGATGGCGAACGCGGCGATGGTGTACCAGGCAAGGGCGATGAGCCTGGCAAATCCGGTGCAGCCGGCGATCTCGATGCTGTGTTGAAAGACATCGACGGCGGCATCATGGCCGAGCGCAGCGAAATCAAGACTCGCGCCGGTGGTGTCCCTGGCGATGGCAACGAACAACGAGCCGGTGGTGCAATGCAGGGTAATGCCGGTACATCTCGCGTTGAGGGCGGTACGACAGGAGCCGCTGGTGGTAATCCGAGCGGCATGCCAGGCGGAATGCCGGACGGCATTCCCAACGTCTCAAACGCACCTCGAGCGCCACACAAGGGTTCAGGAATTCCCAACGACGTCGCCGATGCCCATGATGATGACATCATCTCCCGCCAGCTGCGGGAAGCGGCCATGCAGGAAGAAGATCCAGTGATCCGTGAAAAGCTCTGGGCAGATTACCGACGATACAAGGGGCGCTGACGAGCATGGCTGTAACGCCAGTTTTTTTCCGACAACAAATCCGTGCGAGCGCTGCAGCGCTGCTGCTGGCCCTGACCGCTCTGCTGGCGGGATGCGTGTCGACGGAGCTTCGCTCCGTTGATATGACGCCACCAGAACAGAGTCTGGTGGCGATACCAGAAGAACTACTGCTCGATGTGGGTGTCGCGGTGGTCGATCCTAATGTCCCTGAAGACTATGACGAGCAGATTGATCGACTTGTACAACCGGAAGTACGTCGGGCGGAGTCCAACTACATCCCCTACGTCGCCAAGAATCTGCTGCAGGGAACCGGCAACTGGGGCGCTGTTCGTGTTGTGCCAGTACCTACCGAAGCCGTCGATCTCATGGTCACCGGTCGAATCCTCGAATCCCATGGTGAGCGATTGCGCGTGCAGTTCGTTGTCACTGATGCGACAGGTCGACAGTGGCTCAACAAGGAATACATCGGCCTCGCCAGCAAGTATGCGTACAGCGATTCCCTGCCTGCAGGTACCGATGCATTCCAGACCGTGTACCGCACACTCTCGGACGACATGCTTGCCTATCGTGACGCATTGACCCACGACGAGCTTAAACGCATCCGCGCCACCGCAGAGATGAGATTTGCGCGCGGATTTTCTCCCGATGCGTTTGGATCCCATGTCCAGTCGCAGGAGGACGGTCAGTACGTTATCAACCGACTTCCGGCCGAAGATGACCCGATGCTTGAACGCATTCGACGAATCCGCGAACGGGAATACCTCTTCATCGACACACTGGACGAGTACTACGCAGAATTTCACCGACGCATGTACAAACCCTACGATGGCTGGCGCTCATCGAACTATTCCGAGACGGTTGCGTATCGGGATCTCAAGGCTCAATCCAACGCGCGTATGCTGGGCGGTGCACTCGCCATCGTCAGTGGTATCGGTGGAATCTATGGCAGTGACAACGCCTTTGTGGATGCAACCGGGCTGCTGGCCATCCCGGCCGGTGTCACACTCATCAAGAGTGCCATCACCAAGAAACATGAAGCAGCCATGCACGCGGAGGTGATGCGAGAAGTCGGAACAGCAGCAGATAGCGAACTGATGCCCTATACCATGGATCTCGAGAATCAGACCCTCACACTGCACGGAAGCGTCCAGGACCAGTACGAACAATTGCGCGGTGTTCTTCGCCGGCTCTACTTCGAAGATCTGCAGCTTCCACCTCCCCCGGACCTCGACAAGGCTGCGAACACCGCCGTGACCCGAGCTTCGAAGGGTGATGTGGATAGCGTTCTCGAGACTGGCAGTACGGAGGCGTCCGACTGACGGACCCGCCAACCATGGCCGATCAACCGATCATCATTCAACCCAAGCGACCACCCCTCTCGCATCTCACCGATACCCGGCGAGTCAAACGCGACTGGTTCAGACTCGCGTGGATGGGAGCCATCAGTGTTACCTTGATATGCGCATTGTTGTGGGTATTCAACATTGAAGCGCCCCGGGTCGAGCTCAATAACAACACCGCGATCGACCCATCGACAGCTCCGGACCAAGGCACTACCAAGCCTGCCCACGCACCCTTTGCCGATCTTGAATATGAGCGACAGTTGGCCGCAGCCAAGGAAAAACTCGAGTCGCTGGTGGAAACACAGATTGCGCTCAAGGAGTCCATGCAGGTTGGTGAATGGGGAACCGCTGCTTATCAAGCCGCTCTAACCAAGGCTACCGACGGTGACGTGGCCTTTCAGGAGAAGCGTTATGAAGCGGCCTATCTTGCCTACGATGAAGCGGCTGCAGCGTTTACTGCGCTCAAGGAGCGAGGTGAAGCGTTGTTTGAAGAACATGTCACAGCGGGCCAATCTGCACTCGACCTGCGCAATCCTGTTACGGCGACTCGTGAATTCAAGGCTGCGCTCATCATTCGCAAGGACGATCCTGCTGCCTTGGCCGGGCTTGACCGAGCACGCTTGTTACCCGAAGTGATCGAACTCTTGCGCCAGGCCACCAATCATGAACTGGCAGAAAACTGGCAGGCCGCCCTTGCCGCCTACGATCAGGTTGACCAGGTTGACCCACAGACCGTCGGTCTTGCCGCCCTGCGTGGCAAAGTGGGAAGCTTGACCACCGAACAAGAGATCAAGAGTCAGCTGACCCAGGGCTTTGCTGCCATGAAGGCGCAGCAATTTGATCGCGCGCGTACCGCGTTCAATCGTGTGCTGGCTCTGGACCCGGGCAATTCGGTGGCTTCCGGCGCGTTGGCACAGGTCAGCAATCAAGGCGATATCAATCGAATCAAATCCGGTGAGCAGACTGCACTTGCGGCGGAGGCCCGAGAGGATTGGGCCGGAGCCAGGAAAGCCTATCAGGCCGTGTTGGCCATAGACGGTGCAATCGAGTTCGCCCGCACCGGGGTCGTCCGAGTCGATGCTCATGCTCGCGCCACCCGCGTACTGGCTAAGGTTCAAGCCGAACCGGACAAACTATCGTCGACCAAATTGTTTGCCGAGGCGACAGACGTTTTGATGGAAGCAAAAACGTTACAACCTGGCGGCGCCAGACTGAAAGGCCTTATCAAGGCTGTCAGCCAGTTACTCGAGCGTTACTCGAATCCGATCGATGTGACGATCCGATCCGATGGCAAGACCGATATCGTGTTGTCCTCGGTAGGCAACCTCGGATCATTTGCTGCCCGCACCGTGAATTTACGTCCTGGAGAGTACACCATCATCGGCAGCCAGAACGGCTGCCGCGACGTGCGCAAGACCATCATCGTCAAACCGGATATGGATGTGGTATCGGTTGCCTGCGATGAGGCAGTTGCTCCTTGAACGATCTGACCCAACAGGCTGACAAGACCTTGAACGGCAACGTGAGAATTTCTGCTGCCACCTACCAACCCTTTATCCAGCCCATGGCAACCAGCAGGTTTCGCCGTTGGCACGCCGTTGTCGGGGTCGTGTTGTTTGCCGCCGTTCTCACGCTCTTTTTTCTGTTTACGGCTCGCTCGGTTGCGCTGGATTT
>CAMDVY010000252.1 GCA_945878745.1 Klebsiella pneumoniae
ACTCTGGGTGATCCATTGGCGGATCTGGCTTATGCCTTGAATCCATGGCCGGACCCGACCGATGCCATAACACCGACCGAGACTGCGGCATTGGGTGTGCCCGGTTTTCCAAGCCGGACACAGCTTAGGGATCGATACGCAGCCCGCACCGGGCGTGACCTGTCGCGCCTTGATTACTACATTGGCTTCAACCGCTGGAAGTCCGCCGCCATCATTCATGGCGTGTATTCTCGGTACATGGAAGGCAAAAAGAGCAGCGAAGGCATTGACCTGGTCGAGTTGCGCAGCCGGATCGATCAGTCGCTGGCGCTTGCCGAACAAGCTGTCGCACGCTTGCGCTGATTGGCGCAGATCTCCCGGACCAGACCCGGCGCAGGTGCGGACCGGTCAGGATTGGGGTGGCGGTGCGCAACAAAAAGGTGTGATCCAGGCTGGTAAGGGTAGTGCGCCCAGCCGTGAACAACGATACTGAAGCCCGAACGGAACAGGATCACCCATGAACGCAAGCAACGCCCTTACCCGCTGGATCCTCATCGCACTGGTGGTGGCGATCGCCAGTGGCCTGATCTTGCGAGCACTGTCGATCGATCCGACGACCTGGATCGAGGTCTGCGGCATGGTCACCACGTTGTTCTTGCGACTCATCAAGATGGTGATCGCGCCTTTGGTGTTTGCCACGCTGGTGGTCGGCATCGCCAAGATGGGTGAGGTGGAGGCGGTCGGACGCATTGGCGTCAAGGCCATGGCCTGGTTTGTCGGTGCTTCGCTGGTGTCGTTGTCGCTGGGTTTGGTGCTGGTGAATTTCTTCGAGCCCGGCGTCAATCTGGGTATTGAATTGCCTGATGCGGGTGCGACCAGTGGCATCACAGCCACCGCGCTATCTTTCCAGGAGTTCCTGGTGCATCTCGTTCCGACCAGTATCGTCGACGGTATGGCGCGTAACGAAATACTGCAGATCGTCGTTTTTTCGGTGTTCTTCGGTGTCGCCTGTGCGGCTGTCGGCAAGCCGGCAAGCGTGTTGGTGGATGCGCTGGAAGGTGTGTCGTACGTGATGCTGAAAGTCACGATGATGGTGATGTGGTTTGCGCCTTTTGCAGTTTATGCGGCGGTCTCGTCTGCAATTGCCCGCAGTGGTATCGAGGTGATCGCGGTCTACGGCACCTTCATGGGCGAGTTCTACCTCAGCATCATCATCCTGTGGCTCGTCCTGTTCTCCGCTGCCTGGCTGGTACTCGGCAATCGCGCCGTTGGGCTGTTCCGTGCCGTTCGGGAGCCGGTACTGCTGGCCTTTGCCACGGCATCGTCAGAAGCCGCCTATCCAAAAACACTCGCGCAACTGGAGAAATTCGGTTGCAGCAATCGGGTGACCTCGTTTGTGCTGCCGCTGGGTTATTCATTCAACCTCGACGGCTCGATGATGTACTGCACGTTTGCGACCTTGTTCATCGCGCAGGCTTATGGCATCGAACTTTCTACCGGTCAGCAGATCACCATGCTGTTGATCCTCATGGTGACGTCAAAGGGCATGGCCGGTGTACCCAGGGCATCACTGGTGGTGATTGCGGCGACGCTGGCCCAGTTCAACATTCCTGAAGCCGGTCTGCTGCTGTTGCTTGGGGTCGATCATTTTCTCGACATGGCGCGCTCGGCGACCAACGTCATTGGCAACAGCATTGCCTCTGCCGTGGTCACCAAGTGGGAAGGCCAGCTTCGACCCGAGGATACTGAAGAGGAAGAACTGAAGGAGGCACTCACGCCGGACGTTCCGCATCATCACCAGCAGACATGACCCTGACGATCTATACGTGCGAAGCTGTTTCTGCTGTACCTCTCGCGAGCTTTGCATGGCCCATGCCGTAAATGAAGTACACCACCACACCCAGCGCCAGGTAGATCAGGAAAAAATTCCGAGTGGCTTCGTGGGCCATCAGCGACAGCACGAGAAACAGACACATCAGTGCACCCAGAACAGGCGTCAGCGGATACAGCGGCACGCGGAACGGACGGTGCAGGCGGGGTGCGCTGAATCGCAGGTAGATCACCGTCAGGCAGACCATCGCAAATGCCACCAGGGAGCCGACGTTGGTCAAGGCCGACAGTGCATCCAGTGACATGAAGCCGGCGAAAATCGCGGCGATGCCGCCAACGATGAGGGTCCCGGTCGCCGGTGTGCGGAAACGTTTGTGAATGGTGGCAAACGCCCTGGGAATCAACCCGTCGCCGGACATGGTGTAGAACACGCGAGTCTGTGCATAGAGCAGCACCAGCATCACCGATGAGAGGCCCGCGATCGCGCCGATCTTCACCAGTACCGCAAACCAGGGCAAGCCCATCATGTTGACGGCTTTGGCAATTGGCGCGGGATCATTGAGCGCGGTGTACGGCACGACACCCACCAGTACAGCTGCGGTCAGCACATAGAGAACAGTGCAGATGAGCAGGGAGCCAATGATGCCGATGGGCATGTCGCGTGAGGGATTGCGCGATTCTGCGCCTGCCGTCGACACCGCTTCAAAACCGATATAGGCAAAAAAGATCACGGCAGCGCCGCCGATGATGCCGCCCAGTCCAAACCGGGAGTCGTTCTGTCCAGTCAGCACATCACCCGCAGCCCGCACTATGTCAGCCCACAGGCCGCGTTCGGTACCAGCCGGTGGGGGCGGGATCTCGTCGGGCACCAGGGGTGTCCAGTTGGCAGGGTCTACATAAAACGCACCGATCGCGATGAATGCGATCACCACCGTCAGCTTGATCGCGACGATGATGTTGTTGACGCGTGCGGATTCAGAGATACCCACGACCAGTAACAGGGTGACCACTCCGATCGCCAGCAGTGCAGGCAGGTTTACGAGACCCATGGCCGTGGTGCCGTCGGCGAGTGTGACCTGGACACCAGGAGCTGCGGCCAGGGTTGGTGGCACGATGATCCCGATGTCCTTGAGCAGGCTGACCATGTACCCGGACCAGCCGACCGCCACCGTCGATGCTGCGAGACCGTATTCGAGTACCAGCAGCAGCCCCATGATCCATGCGGCGAACTCGCCGAGCGACGTATAGGTGTACGAATAAGCCGAACCGGATACTGGCAACATCGCGGCGAGTTCCGCGTAACAAAGCGCCACAAACGTACACAACAGGCCGGTGATGATGAATGACACCATGATGGCCGGACCGGCGTAATTGGCGGCCGCACTGCCGGTCAGCACAAAAATTCCGGTGCCGATGATGCAACCGATGCCCAGCGAGACGAGGTTGAGGGCAGTCAGTTCGCGTTTCAGCGTACTGTTGGCATGATCTGCCTGTACCTGCTCCACCGACTTGCGCAACCACAGCCGCTTCAGACCGGTTACTGCATGTCCTGTTGCCATCGCCACTCCCCAGTGAATGAATCATGCAAGTGGACGTGAAGCGTGCGGCACATGCAAGTGTTGCCGGTATTCCGGGTTCTGACCGCAGGCGCAGAGCACCGAACGATTGCTGAGTTCTGGCTGGCGGTGGGCTCGATACCGCTCACCGGTCGCCGCAGGTCACGTCAGTATCCGGGCATCCGGGCACCAGCAGGAACGTGAGTTGCCTTATCATCCCCTGCTTCCCCACGGCCTGGAGATATCGATGAGCGGCTTTCTGCAAGATCCGTCGGTCCACCCCTCAGGGAACGATGCACTACCGTACCTCCTCATCGTGGTCTCACTGGCGTTCGGCTGGATCCTGTTGCCCTTTTACGGGACCCTGTTGTGGGGTGTGGTGATTGCACTGTTGTTCTCGCCTGTGCAGCAATGGCTGGTGTCTCGCCTGAAGTTCGGCCGGTCATTAACGGCGGCACTGACCCTCCTCATTGCCTTCGTCATGGTCATCCTGCCATTTTCCCTGTTGAGTGCCGCGCTGGCTCGGGAGGCCATCCAGGTCTACGAGCGATTGCAAAGCGGTGAATGGCAACCGGTCTCGATTCTGCGCAGTGCGTTCGAACAGCTTCCTGCCTGGATCCTGGTCTTGCTGGATCGCTTCGGGATTGGCGAATTCAATGAGTTGCAGGACCGAGTCACCACCACATTGGCACAGACCAGCCGGGTCATCGCCACTCGGGTACTCAGCGTTGGGCAGAACAGTTTCGAGTTCATACTCAGTTTTTTCATGACGATGTACATCGCCTTCTTCCTGATTCGCGACGGTAGCCGATTGGTCAGCGACATCCGGCGTGCGATCCCCCTGGAGCCGGTTCACAAGAAGGAGTTACTGGCCAAGTTTGCGACCGTCATCCGGGCGACGGTCAAAGGCAACCTGCTGGTGGCCGCCATACAAGGTGCCCTGGGCGGGATCGCCTTCTGGGTGCTCGATGTCAGCGCAGTCATGCTGTGGGCCATGCTGATGGCCTTTCTGTCCCTGTTGCCTGCTGTCGGTGCGGCGCTGGTGTGGCTCCCGGTTGCCCTGTTCTTCATCTTCAATGGCGAGATCCTGAGCGGGATTGGGTTGATTGCCTGGGGAGTTCTTGTCATTGGCATGGCCGACAATCTGCTGCGTCCGATCCTGGTTGGCAAAGACACGGGCATGCCGGACTACGTGGTGATGGTCAGTACCCTCGGCGGCATGGCGGCCATCGGCATCAACGGCTTTGTGGTCGGTCCGGCGATTGCGGCCATCTTCATCGCGGTGTGGCACATCTACGTGGTGACACGTGCCGACAACGTGACATCGGATTCAACACCGGATACAACGCCGGATTCAACGCCCGATTCAACGCCGTTGCCATGATCAGGAGCAGCTCTCACAAACTCGCTACACCATCGCACCCTGTGAGAGCGATCTCCTGATCGCGATTGTTGGCATCATCGAAGATCGCGGTCAGGAGACCGTTCCTACAGACCCACCAGATCCTCCTCACTGAATTCGCTGACCACGTCGCCGGCAGCGCCGAGGTGGTCGTTATCAATGCTGATGTCGGTGGTGATCGGGTCCTCGGCCTCGCTGTCAGGTCCGATTTGCGCGCCACTGCCCAACTCGTCCATCACCTGATCATGTGATCGGCTGACCAGACTGGTCCCGCGCAAGGCATCTTCGATTTCTTTCTTCAGCACCAGGATGACAATGCGCCGGTTCGAGGCGTCTGCCGGTTTGTCCGGCAGGCGCGGCACCGAGTCACTCATCCCCTGCACGGTCAGGATCTTGGCGTCGGGGTACTTGCCTTCGAGTAAGGCGCGCCGAGCGCTGTTGGCGCGATCGGCGGAGAGTTCCCAGTTGGTATAGCTCGCGCCACGGCTGTACTGCACTGCGTCGGT
>CAMDVY010000253.1 GCA_945878745.1 Klebsiella pneumoniae
CGCAACCGATGAACTGCCGGTTTGCGCAACGCTATTGACCTGATAGGCCAGCGTTGCGCTGTTGGTGACTACCGTTCCCGAGTCCGTACCCAGGGCAAATGCCAGAGGATGAAAGCCGCGACCCCATACCAGGCACGCCAACAGGCGGCCGCGTTTCGTCAAGTACTGCATGGACACTCCTTTTCTCACTTAACCCGGCGGTTACCCCTTGTTTCCACGGACCTTCGAACTCGTCCTCGGCGTTGGCTTCAGACGTTGATTGCTTCAAATACGCTTCACTTCAGACGCACGCTGAACATCACGTCTCCTGTCTTGCCGGCTTCAAGCGCCTGCTTGAAAGCCCAGCGAATCGTCGTGTAGTCAGCTGCTTGTGCTGCCGTCTGCACGTCGTCCTTCATCACTTTCAGATCACCGGGTTGACCAAAAGTCGTTCCGGAATCGACGCTGAAACTGATGTCGGTACCGCTGCCCTGTGCTGTCCCTTCCAGATAAACGGTATCTGGTGGCAGAGGATTGGTAATCACGATGCTGCCGGCATCAACGACATCGGTTCCCTTGTTAGAGAAGCTGATGACGTACTGCAGCGTGTCGCCAGGCACGACATTGGCTGCTTCAACCAACCGGCGCACCGGCTTGTCGTCCTCGCCCGTCTCGATAACAACCTTGTTCACGGTTGTCTTCAATTCGACCTGGGCAAGAACGGGTGTACTGAATCCAGCCGCGATCAGCGCTGCCAGGACAATCGAGGTACGGCTCAACCACCGCAGCACCTGCAATTCCGCCCGACCTACGACGTCCTTTCCGTTTTGAAACATGGTTCCTCCGTTGTGAATTGACACCAACATGGCATCAATCACCTTATGGTCGCAGAAAAGTTGATCACATGGCTGCCGGTACTGCTACCGAGCATCCCGAGTGGCACCTGCAACAATCCCTGATTCTGGTCGAACCCACCTGCATCCAGACCGATGGGTTCAAAGTCGTCGTCCTCGATCGAACCGTTGATCAGCAGACTGCCGCCTATGAAAGCGAGCTCCGGTGGCAAGAGGTCCGTGAGCGTTGCACGCTCAACCGCGCCGTTGCCGAGCACAACCACCTGCAACTGGTAGTCAACAATCGAGCCGGGACGTACGGCATCGCTGCCATCAAGCGCACGCACGGCGATCGCCGACTTGTCGATGCTGACAATCGGCGCATCGATCCTGAACCCCGAAAGCGCTGAGAACACCGGTTCGGCCGGGTTATGCGACAAACCGACCACCGCAGTCGAGCCGTTGTCTCCAAGCAGCGGGAAAGCGGTTCCGGGCAATGGAAAACCTGGTAAATCAGGATCATGCAGCCCGGTTTGCGCAAACAAGGTTGCCGACACCGCACGCAAACGAAGCTGGCTCAATGCGTTGGACGTTATACCCGCCGGAATTTCCGCAACGATGTAAATCGAGCGCTGTGCATTGGCTGTGAAAGGCAACGTACTGCCTTCGATGTAAGGCAGATCACCACCAGCACCAACCTGCAATCCCGGTACACCGTTCTGTTCCAGGTACAGGGTGGTTGAAGCAGGGTCAAACCCGCCTTCATTGATGTTGCTCTGCAGCCGAATTCCATAGTCTTCATCACCATTGCCGATATTGGTGATCAAGAAGGACAGGATCGCTTCGGTCATCGGCGAGTCGGTGGTTACGGGCTCCGCCTGCTCTGCAACCACAACCACATCGAGTATTTCGTCGACACGGGTCTCGGTGGTGTTGCTGCGGATGCTTCGCAGCTCGCCATCGACGGTAAAGTGCATGTCGGCGGTGTTGGGAATTACCGTTCCAGCAGACGTGCCTCGTGCTACGGCTTGACCAAATGCAAGACACAACGCCAGGCCCACCAGCAACGCAGATGCTGTTCGACGCGCAACCGCCCAGAGGCTGGTTATGCTCGAAGTTGCTGGAGTGGCTTGAAACAGCGACATTTTGCTGACGTTGCGACCTGGGATGACAAAACGCCGCCAAGTTTCAGGATTTCCGAGTCAACATTCCGTTAACCCGTTCAAATCACCAGCACACAAGCTCGGTTCGTGCGCCAACCCTTTGGCATCACGTCAGGTAAATAGCCAGCAATCGTTTCAAGTCGCACGAACAGGCAGGATGTTGACGGTTTCGGTGACGGGATCGAAATCTACGACTGCCTCACCTCGCTGTAGTTGTCTCTTTACCTGCTCACATTTCTGGATCAGAGACCATTCACGTTCACCGTAGTCGGTACCTTCCTGCAGCACGTAATTCTCGATGATCCCCTGCAGCGCTTCTGCCGAGAGCGAGTGGACATCTATTTTCATGTGGTCTGAATTCCGATACGCAAGGTTTTGGCCTACTTGAACTTTTCCTGGCGATCGTACTCGTGCCAGACACCATCGACCTCTCCACCGATTATGGACCGTTTGACCCTCAGTCGGCGGGTGCCACGCTCGCACCGAACGTGATTGAGTGCACGCACTGGACGCGTGCCCGTTGAATTCAAAGGACAATCAATGCATAACACTGGCACGACGACACGCAATCCGTTGGCTCCGCCACGTGAGTGCCGCTGAACTCGTTACTTTGTTCCAACCGGATAGGGAACCATGGCAGAACAGGATCACATTCTAGTCGTCGAAGACGAACCGATTACCCGCGAACAGCTTGTCTCCTATTTCGAAGACGAGGGATTCCGCGTTTCGTCCACTGGCAGCGGTGATGAAGTGCACCGACTCATCCGCGATACGGATGTCATCCTCGTACTTCTGGACATCAAGCTGCCAGGCAAGGATGGATTGACGCTGACTCGCGAAGTGCGTGCGCACTCGGATATCGGCATCATTCTCGTAACCAGCAAAAACGAGCAGATCGATCGCATCCTCGGGCTGGAATCAGGCGCTGATGACTACGTGACCAAGCCGTTTGATCCACGCGAGTTACTCAGTCGCTCGCGCAATCTCATACGCCGCGTACATATTCAGCAAAGCCAGAAGCGCAAGGGACATACCCGTACCTTCGCCGGTTTCATGCTCGACCTGAACAAGCGCGAAATCATCGATCCGGATGGCGAAGCCTGTCAGTTGTCTGCAGGTGAGTATCAGCTGTTGCTCGCATTCATGGAAAAAGCCGGCGAAGTCATGAACCGCGATCAGCTGATGAACCGCATCCGCAATCGCGAGTGGTTCCCGGATGACCGCTACATCGATGTGCTGGTCGGACAGCTGCGCAAGAAGCTGGGTGAGCGTGCGGCAAGCGCCAAGATCATCGCCACCATCCACGGCACTGGGTACCTCTTTACTCCAGAAGTGGTTTGACCGCGTCGGAAAAGATCTACGGGAGTGCAACGACCACTGTGCACCGGCAAGAGCACGGTGCGCAGTCGTTCATCATCAAAACACTCCAGCCGGAAGCGCGCACTCCCAATGCGATTGCGCGCTACCAGCATGAATTTCACATCAATCAGTCACTGACGAGCCCGTTCGTCTGTCGCGCCACCAGCTTTGATGAATCGGATTTCTCCATCCGTTACGAGGATGTGGGCGGCGAATCATTACGCGAACTGAATCGGACACACTCCCTCAGCTTCGATGAACGTGTACAGATCGCGATCCAGTTGGCAGATGCTATTCAGTCCATTCACGATGAAGGTGTCATTCACCGTGATCTGAACCCCGGCAACATCGTCGTCAACCTGCATCGCACGGATCAGCAGGTCTGGCTGATCGACTTTGGTCTGGCGACACTCGCTCCCAGAGAAAACCAGAGTGCCGAGATCAGCAGCAGCCTGTCCGGTACCTTGCCCTACATCGCTCCGGAGCAGACTGGACGAGTCAATCGGGTAGTGGACTACCGCACCGACCTGTATTCGCTGGGCGCAACGCTGTATGAGCTGTTTGGCGGAAGACCACCGTTCGTGAAGAACGATCCGCTCGAGCTGATCCACGCGCATATCGCAAGTACGCCGGAGCCGCTGAAGTCCATAGCCACGGATGTGCCGGGATGGCTCTCCGAATTGATAGGTAAATTGCTGGCCAAACAGCCTGAAGCGCGTTATCAGAGTGGTGCCAGCGTCGCCGACGATCTACGCGCGGGATTGCGCCAGGGCAACGTTACCGTGTTTCGTCTGGGTGCAACCGACTCTCCGAGCCAACTCTCCATTCCTCGCAAGCTGTATGGCCGCGAAACCGGATTTACCGCTTTCACCGAACTGTTGGAACGATGTCAGACCGGTGAATCACTTTTTTACCTGGTCACCGGCGGCGAAGGCATGGGCAAGGCTGCGCTTCTCGACGCGCTGGCTCACGACGCCAAGCAGACAGGCGCTCTGGTAGCCAATTTCCATGCAACCGATTCCACCACCGATCGGAATCTGTGGACCAGCTTGTTGAGATCGCTGCTCCGGCAACTGCTGTCCGGAGCAGATGCTGAAAGCCAGCAGCTGGTTGAACGCATTGCGGCTTGTCGTGGAGAATCCATGCAGGCGCTGGCACGCGGTTTTCCTGAGTTGACAAGCCTCGTCGGTCAGGAAGGCGAGCGCGGCGCCTGGCAGGATGGTGTCGCCGAATTCATTGGCGCACTTGCTCCACGCGTCTGTTGCCTGATTGTTCACGGGATCGACCTCCTGACTGCGGATCGGCTGCAGAACCTGCTGGAAACTACCATCCGTTTTCGCCACGTGTTACTCGTCTGCAGTGCAGAAGTGACCGCTCTGCCGGCTTTTGACCAACCCAAGTTTGCAACCAAGACACATCGCGAGGTCCTGCAGAGCCTGCACAAGGGCAGTATTCGCGATCTGTTGGCAGACATGCTTGGGCACAGTCAGGCCAGAGTGCGCGAACTGGCCAGCGAACTGCACGCCAAGACCGATGGATTACCCTCACATCTGATCGCGCTGATCTTCGAATTGCACAACAACGGATTGATCTATCGCGAGGACGTCAGCGGTCAGTGGACCTGGAACATCGAGATCATCCGCGCCCACTATTTTTCGCACAGCACCAGCGAACGCGTGGAAAACCAGTACCACGCGCTGGAACCTGCTACCCGCCAGGCACTGGCGCTGGCAGCCTGCATCGACCTCCAGTTCGATTCAGCCATGCTGAGCGCATTGAATGCGGAGTCGGTGACGAACACAGCGGCGTCCCTGCGCAGTGCAATCACTGAAGGGTTGCTCTATTCCGACGGCAACAGCTACAGCTTTTCGCATCCCCGGGTACGCGCAATCATTTATGGCAGTAACCCGGAAGAGCGACGAC
>CAMDVY010000254.1 GCA_945878745.1 Klebsiella pneumoniae
ATGTTTGCCGCACGCGCCTGGTGGCTGCTGCGCCGACTCGGCCACGCTGATGTCGCGGTGCTGGACGGCGGATGGCAGGCCTGGCTTTCGCTTCTGGGGGCCCGTGAGTCGACATCAATATCGCCAACCCTCGGGAACTTCACGCGCCGTCCGCCACTGACCCGAGAGACCACTGTTGAAGATCTGCTGCACCGATCACCGGATGTGCTGCTGGACGCGCGAGCTGCGGAACGATTTGCCGGCATCAAGGAGCCAATCGATCACAAGGCAGGTCATATTCCCGGTGCTCGTTGCCGCCCCGCAGCCGGTAATCTGATGCAGGACCAACGGTTTCTCTCCGTCGCGGCGCTCAAAGAGCGATTCGCAGACGTCACTGACGATTGTGTGTGTTATTGCGGCTCTGGGGTCACCGCCGCCCACAATATCCTCGCCATGCGGATCGCCGGGTTGCCGGAACCTGCGCTTTATGCGGGCTCGTGGAGCGAATGGATCGAAGACCCAACCCGGCCAATTGCTACCGGGCAATGAAGATCGAGCCAGCGGCGCTGACCTGGAACGAACAGGGCGCGCCTTACAACACACGTTTTAACGACATCTACTTCAGCGCGGACGGCGCTCGCGAGGTAGCGCGTGTATTCATGGAGCCGGCTGGCATCGATGAACGCTTGCGCGACAGTGGACGAATGACCATCGCTGAACT
Organism: Klebsiella pneumoniae; assembly: GCA_945878745.1. GTDB lineage: Bacteria > Pseudomonadota > Gammaproteobacteria > Pseudomonadales > Azotimanducaceae > SYFY01. The sequence continues at coordinate 701 of CAMDVY010000254.1, forward strand.
CGGGTTCGGCAGCGGACTGAACTTTGTCACGCTGGCTGCCGCCGCCATCAAGGCCGGTTGTCGACTGCACTTCATGAGTGTTGAACTGCACCCGTTCCGCAAGGCCGATCTTCAACAGACGCGCGCACGCTACTCGGATGATGCCGAGCTTTCGATTCTGGCCGAACTGACCAGCGACTACCCGGCGTTGCTGCCCGGCTGGCATCGACGGCTGCTTGGCAATGGCCGGATCACGCTGTCGATCTACTTCGGCGAGGTCTCTGTTTTCGCTGAGGAACTTCGCAGTCGCCACCTGCACGGTGTCGATGCCTGGCTGCTGGATGGATTCGCGCCGGATCGCAATCCGGACATGTGGGACGACAGCCTCTTCCAGGCGATGGCAGCAAGCTCCAGAACCGGTGCCACCGTCACCACGTTTACCAGCGTCGGCCGCGTGCGACGTGGCCTGGAAAGCGCCGGGTTCACCATGCGCCGAGTCGATCAACGGCCCATGAAACGCGAAAGCCTGGCCGGACAATGGACGGGCAAACGCGATGCACCTGCGATACCAGAGTGTGTCCAGGTGTTTGGCGGGGGTATCGCCGGTTGCAGCATGGCCGCACATCTCGCCATGCAGGGAATCGGAGTACGACTGGTCGAAACAAGATCTGCGCTCGCCACCGGTGCGTCACAAATGTGCGCCGTCCAGCACGCTCGACTATTGCCGGATGGTAGTCCGCTGGCGGATTGGCGTGTCTCAAGCCATCTGTACAGCCTAGCATTCACCCACGGACACGAGGGTGTACATTCCGTCGGTGCGCTGCAACTACCCGGGCCAAATCTCGACACCGAGCGCCTGGAACGTACGTTTGCCTGTTATGGCGACTCGGGTGACTGGTTGAAGTGGTGCGACACTGATGAGGTAACGCGACTGGCTGGTGTGTTCTCCGCCGATTCGGCAGCAGGTCTGTTGTTCGTTGGTGCGCCGGTTGTCGAACTCGATCAGCTTTGCCGGTCGCTGACTACTCATACGGCGATTGACGTAAACCTCAATGGTCAACTCGATCACACGCTGCCAACGGTCTGGGCATGTGCACAGGGTTACTCGGAAATAACCGCGCTGCAGTCACTGCCAACACACACGCTCTGGGGTCAGACTGATCGGGTATCGATGACCGAGCCGCCTGCGCTCGCGATCATCGGTGAGGGGTATCTTGCGCCTTGCAGAGACACTGTGATGGTGGGATCAACCTTCGAATATTCGGCCTGGGAACCACAACTTGCGACCACCACCAACGTCGCACGTCTGCTCGGTCAGCCGCATGAGTGGCTGGGTCGACAGCGCGCAGCGCGCCTCACTGCGACCGATCGCATGCCCATCATTGGTCCGATTGGCGCCGACTGGATCACCACCGCGCATGGTTCAATGGGCGCCACATCTGCGCATATGGCCGCTGCGGTGATCCAGAGTCAGATCATGGGCTGGTTGCCACCCCTGGATGCGAAGGTTATCCGCACCATCGACCCGGGCCGATTTGCAGCCCGGGCCGCACGTCGACTCAGGCACCGATGATCCGCACGCTGACGACGTTGTCGACCGCGCGAATGGCATCCAGCAATCCTGCGTCTGGTGCTTCCGCGAGGTCGATCAGGTTGTAAGCGATGTCACCTCGACTCTTGTTGAGCATGTCGATGACGTTGATCTTCTTGTCAGCCAGCAGAGTCGTCATCTGGCCCAGCATCCCTGGTACGTTTCGGTTCACCACCGCCAGCCGAATACCGGTGCTCATCTCCAGACTGACGCTGGGAAAATTCACGGAGTTGGCGATGCTCCCGGTATCGAGAAAGTTCACCAGCTGATTGGCTGCCATGACGGCGCAGTTCTCTTCCGCTTCCTCGGTACTTGCCCCCAGGTGCGGAGTGAGCAGGACTTTGGGGTGACCGATGAGTCCAGAGATTGGAAAATCCGCCACGTACTTCGAGATTCGACCGCTTTCCAGCGCTGCTTTCAGCGCCACGCCATCGACGATGGGTTCACGGGCAAAGTTGAGCAACACGCTGCCTGGGCGAAACGCATTGAGGCTCTCTGCGTTGATCATGCCGCGTGTCTCTGCCATCAGCGGCACATGCAGCGTGACGTAATCTGCACGGGCAAACAGGCTTTGCAGGTTCTGCATGCGCTGCACTTCACTCGGCAGCCGCCAGGCAGCATCCACGGAAATCGCCGGATCAAAGCCGAGCACTTCCATGCCCAGATCCAGCGCAGCACGGGCAACCAGCGAACCAATGGCGCCAAGACCAACCACACCCAGGGCCTTCCCTACCAGTTCGCGACCTGCAAACCGCTTTTTCTCAGCCTCGACGATGCGGTCGAGTTCCGCTTCATCGCTGATTCCACCCAGTGTGCCGACAAACTGGATGCCACCAAAGATGTCGCGTGAGGCCAGCAACATCGCCGTCAGCACCAGCTCCTTGACTGAATTGGCATTGGCACCAGGGGTATTAAAAACCACCACCCCACGCTCGGTGCAATGCTCGACGGGCACGTTATTGACCCCAGCGCCGGCTCGCGCAACCGCCTGCACCGTAGCGGGAAGATCGGCACCCGCCAGCTTATGGCTGCGCAGCAACACGGCATCAGGCGACTCAACCTTGCCACCAACGTTGAAACGATCAGCCGGGAACCGCGCCAGGCCGCGCTCGGCGATGTTATTGAAGGTTCGAACGTTGAAAGTTCTGCTCATCGTGCCTGCCCCAGATTTATTCGGAAAAAAACTTCATTTGGAAAAAACGGGGCGCATTCTAAACCAGCGGTAAAGCCGGTCGCGAGCAACTCCGTTCATGGACTTTGTGCGCTGCATTCACGTTTGACGATAGGCCAGCCCCAGCAATTCCGTGGTCAAGGCCTCCGTTGCATCAACACGTTCGAAGGTCGCCAGACACTTCTCGTACTGTTGGCGATGCAATAACAGCTCGTGAATGCCAGCGATGAGCGTCACCTCATCGAGACTGTTTTCGGGGATAACCATGCAATAACCCTGTTGCGTCGCATATGCCGCGTTTTCGAGCTGATCACCTCGACTGGCGGCCGCCGTCAACGGAATCAGCAAAGAGAGTTTGCCGAGACTGAGCAGTTCGAACAGGCTGTTGGCGCCCGCACGCGATATCACCACCGACGCCAGCGCAAACAGATCACCCCAGCCTTCATTGATGAATTCGTACTGGTGATAACCAGCCAGTACACTTGCCTGCATGCGCCCGGGCCCACAGACATGCACCACCTCAAACTCCCGCAACAGTGCAGGCAAAGCGGCACGAACCACCTCATTGAGCGCGATGGCGCCCAGGCTGCCGCCCGTGACCAACAGCACGGGTTTCTCCCCGGTCAGTCGAAACTGCTGACGTGCACGAGCCGGCTCTCCCCTGAGCATCGCCTCACGCAGCGGTGTGCCGGTATGCACGACACGACCACGAAAGCCATGCACTCGCGTCTGCGCGAAGCTTGTACACAGGGTTTTCAGGAACGGCTGGGACAGCCGATTGGCAAGGCCTGGACTGAAGTCAGACTCATGACCAAGAACCGGTACACGACAGAGCCAACCGGCAAACACCACTGGAAACGCGACAAAGCCGCCTTTCGAAAAAATCACGTCGGGGCGCAATCGACGCACCAGTCGAGTGGCCTCGATCAGGCCCATCAGCACCCGTCCCGCATCACGCACGTTGGCCCAGGAAAAGTAGCGTCTGAGCTTGCCTGCGCTGATGCCGTAGTAGTCGACCGGCACTGATTTCAGCAGGCCCTGCTCATAGCCAGTGCGGGTCCCCACAAAGGACACCCGATGCCCCTGCGCAAGCAGCCTTTCCATGACCGGGATTGTCGGAATCACATGACCACCCGAGCCGCCACCTGTGACGAGGACGTGCATCAATTTGTCAGCACGGACTTCAGATAGGGAACCGTCAATCGGCGCCGCGACTTCCAGATGGCAGCATCCAGCGAGTCCAGATCATCGAGGAGTGCTGTGAGCGACCGATTTCGGCGAGCGAGCCAATAGTCGAGTACCTGTCGACTGATCGTCAGGCCGCGATCCCTGGCTCGGCGCTGCAACAACTGGCGAATGCCCCCTTCATCAAGCGCCCGAACTTCGAACACTTGAGCCGCACGCATTCTCGACGCCAGGTCCGGCAGCAGAAAGGTCTGCTGCAGTGGCGCCACGTCATCTGACAGCAACAACCTGCAACCCCTTTGCAGAAAACTCTGATAAAGCGAAAACAATGCTTCTTCACCTGGCCGACTGCCAAGCCACGCTGCGAGGTTATCCACTGCCAAAAATTCTTGAGCCAGTAGTCGTTTCTGATCCTTGATGATCGAGATTTGTCTTGCGTCCACGTAGACGCAACGAAAGCCAAAGCCCTGCTGTGCATGCACAGCTGCCAGCAGCAGATGTGTCTTGCCGGCGCCAGACGCGCCATGTATCCAGGTCGCCGAGAAGCCATGCGACAACATGGAAAGATGCGCAATCAGTTCCTCGTTT
>CAMDVY010000255.1 GCA_945878745.1 Klebsiella pneumoniae
CGTTGGCCAGCATCTGCACCAGCATGAATCCTGGGAAGATGAAAGCCATTGCTGCCAGCGATGTGGTTCCGAGTTGCCCGACGTACCAGACTTCGGTCATGTTCACACCGGCCTGGACGAGGAACGCCAGCGCGTTTGGTGCAGCCAGCGTCAGCAGGGTTGGCAGGATTGGTCCTTCGAGGAAAAGCGTTCTGGTGTTGGTGGCTTGCATGGCCAGCAGTTTACGCGCGAAGGGCGCTGCGAGTTAAACTGCCATCATGCACAAACTGACCCTGTTCGAACGGATCAAGTTGATCGACTGGCGCATTACGCTCGGGGTCATCGTGACCGTTGGCTGGATTACCGGCGGGCTGATCTACTTCAACCTTCAGGCTGGCAATCTTCGAGAAATGCACGTCGATGAACTCGGTGGCTTCTGGAGGGCGCTTTTGCCCCACTGGCTTTCATGTGGCTGGTGATCGGCTTGTTCATCCAGCAGAAGGAACTGGCCGACAACACCGAAGTCATGCGGCAGTCCATGCTGCAAGCACAGCAGCAGGCGGAAGCCATGGCGGCGATGGAGGTCAATGCGCGGCAGGAGGCATTTTTTAAAATCGCTGATAACGTCAAGAATCAACTGGGCATGATCAATGCGATGCAGTTCATTTCGGCGTTTGGCGGCTCCGAGGGCAACATTGTCCCGGATGAACGGATCCGCGATTTGTTACACGCTGTCTCCGTAGGAGACAACGAAGTATTCACGCGCGAATTTCTCTCCAACAACATGCCTTTGCGCGATCGACGTGCCTATGTCTTTTATGGGACAGAAATTCGCCGCAAGCATTCGATGAATTTTCGAGTGACCTTTGAACGTCTGCTTGCGCTGGCGGCCAAATGTGATGATGACGGTCTGATCAGCGGCACGGTCACCAATACGGGATTCGGACTGTTCTACAACACGCTGTTGCAGCACGACCCGCTGGATCATCCGGCTGAAGTAATGGTCTCGATAGCGCAATCCATCAACCAGCCCAGCGGGAGATAACACGTCAACATGTCCAGTCTCGATTATGGTCTCGATTATTCCGACATTCGCGACCAGGTGCGTCGTATCTGTAGTGGATTTCCAGGTGCCTACTGGCAGGAACTGGACGAAAAGGCTGAGTATCCGCATGCCTTTGTTGATGCGCTGACACAGTCGGGGTACCTCGCTGCGCTGATACCAGAGGCCTATGGTGGTGCCGGGTTGCCACTGCGTGCCGCCTCCGTGATCCTTGAGACCATCCATGCCAGCGGCTGTTCCGCTGCAGCCTGTCATGCGCAGATGTACACGATGGGTACTGTCCTTCGCTACGGCTCTGACGAACAGAAAGCGAAGTACCTGCCTGGCATTGCGTCTGGCGCCTTGCGACTGCAAGCGTTTGGTGTCACCGAGCCCACCACCGGGTCCGACACGACCCAACTGAAGACCCGCGCTGACAAACGTGGTGATACCTACGTGGTCAATGGTCAGAAGATCTGGACCAGCCGCGCGCTCCAGTCTGACCTCATGCTGCTGCTGGCGCGCACGACACCGGTCGATCAGGTGAAAAAGCGCACGGAAGGGTTGTCGACCTTCCTGGTCGATCTGCGCGAAGTTCGTGGCAAGGGCTGCGAGATTCGGCCCATCAAGACCATGATCAATCACAACACCACTGAGGTGTTCTTCGACAATATGGTGATTCCTGCGGATTCACTCGTTGGTGTGGAGGGCCGAGGTTTCCAGAACATCCTTGCTGGAATGAATGCCGAGCGTGTGCTGATTGCATCCGAGGCACTGGGTGATGGTCGCTATTTCCTGACCCGTGGCGTGGACTACGCAAAAGAACGATCGGTGTTTGGCAATCCCATTGGCAAGAACCAGGGCATCGCGTTCCCGCTGGCCACTGCCTATGCCCAACTCGAAGCGGCAGAAATGATGGTGCGCAAGGCGGCGGCGCTCTACGACAGTGGTCAGGATTGTGGCGAGGCCGCCAACATCTCGAAGTTCCTGGCGTCAGAAGCGGCCTGGTACGCTGCCGATCAGACGTTCCAGACGTTTGGCGGTTTTGCGTTTGCGCGGGAATATCACATCGAACGGAAGTGGCGCGAAGTGCGGTTATGGCGCACGGCCCCGATCTCCAACAACATGGTGCTCAATTTTGTGGCCCAGAACGTTCTGGGATTACCACGCAGTTATTGAGGATGTTCAGTTCCAGGTCAGTAACCTGGGGCTGACTCCGGGTGGGATATCACGGTTTCTGGGGTTCCGGCATAGGGCATGTCTGTCGGCGGAATTTACAGGTCAGGGCAACGTCGGTAGACTGCCGTTTTTGTGGGGTCCAAAAATGTTGAGAATCGCGAACGAAGCGCTCACATTCGATGATGTTCTTCTGTTGCCTGCCTACTCCGAAACGCTCCCTTCCGAAACCTTGCTTGAAACGCGCCTGACCAGACAGATCCGTCTGAACATACCGCTGGTTTCGTCTGCCATGGACACCGTCACCGAATCCCGCCTGGCGATTGCCATCGCTCAGGAGGGAGGCATCGGCATCGTCCACAAAAACATGCCGATTGATCAGCAAGCCCGTGAGGTGCAGGCGGTCAAGAAATTCGAATCGGGCATCATCAGGGATCCAGTCACGATTCATCCGGATCAGTCGGTGCGGCAACTGCTGGAACTGACTTCAGAGCGATCCATATCCGGGGTGCCGGTGGTTGAAGGAACTCAACTGGTCGGGATCATCACGAGCCGCGACGTCCGATTTGAAAAGAACTTCGAAGCCAGGGTTCGCGAAGTCATGACACCGCGCGATCGCCTGGTCACTGCGAAGGAAGGCACCAGCTTCGATGAAATTACGGCACTGCTGCACAAGCATCGAATCGAAAAAGTACTGTTGGTGAATGATGATTTCGAACTCACCGGGATGGTGACCGTGAAGGACATCAACAAGGCCCGGCGATTTCCGAACGCCTGCAAGGACGGCGAAGGCCGACTCAGAGTCGGCGCCAGTGTCGGGACCAGTGTTGACACCGAGGCGCGTGTGCATGCGCTTGTTGAGGCCGGGGTCGACGTGCTGGTGGTCGACACGGCACATGGCCACTCCCGCAAGGTGCTGGACCGTATCCGCTGGATCAAGCAGTGTTACCCGAACATGAGCGTGATCGGCGGCAACGTGGCCACGGCCGATGGTGCCAGAGCCTTGATTGAAGCAGGTGTAGACGCTGTCAAGGTTGGTATCGGTCCAGGGTCCATCTGTACCACCCGTATCGTTACCGGGATTGGTGTGCCGCAGATTACAGCAGTAGCCGAAGCTGCGGCGGTTGCCCGGGACGAAGACATACCCATCATCGCCGATGGTGGCATCCGCTATTCCGGGGATATCGCCAAGGTCATCGCCGCCGGTGCCAGCGCAGTGATGATCGGTGGACTGCTCGCAGGTACCGACGAAGCACCCGGTGAAGTAGAGTTATTCCAGGGCAGAACCTACAAGGCCTATCGTGGCATGGGCTCGTTGGGCGCCATGTCAGGCGTGAATGGTTCGAGCGACCGCTATTTTCAGGAACCTGAGGGAGACGCACGAAAGTTTGTTCCCGAAGGTATCGAAGGTCGTGTGCCGTATCGAGGACCGATCGGTCCGATCGTCCATCAACTGATGGGTGGATTGCGCGCAGCCATGGGTTATACCGGTTGTGCCGATCTCGATCAGATGCGGACTCTGCCGCAGTTTGTTCGCATCAGTGGTGCAGGGATCGCGGAGAGTCACGTGCATGACGTGTCTATCACTAAAGAAGCTCCGAACTACCCATTGAGTTGATCTGCACGTGACCAGTCAGGACCTTCATGCCCAGCGATTGCTGATCGTCGACTTCGGCGCACAGTACACCCAGTTGATCGCTCGGCGTATCCGTGAAGCGGGCGTGTATTGTGAGATTCATCCCTTCGACATGCCTGATGAGGCGGTTCGCGCCTTTGCTCCCAAGGGCATCATTCTGTCCGGCGGTCCTGAGTCCGTGACAGAGCAGTACACGCCGCGTGCGCCTTCGGCGGTGTTCGAGCTTGGTGTGCCGATCCTTGGTATCTGTTATGGCATGCAGACCATGGCCGCCCAATTGGGGGGCAAGGTCGAAAGCAGCGTAGTTCGGGAATTCGGACACGCGGAAATCAACAAAGAAGCGGATAACCCCCTGTTCACCGGTATGGCGTTTACGGCGGCCGGCAAATTGCCGGTCTGGATGAGCCACGGTGACAAGGTCACCAGCCTGCCGCCTGGATTTGTCTGTATTTCGAGCACGCCGAGTGCACCGATTGCAGCGATGGCCGACCTCTCCCGGCAATGGTACGGCGTTCAGTTTCACCCCGAAGTCACACATACCCAGGATGGCGATCGTCTGCTGGCGAACTTCGCCCGGCGCATTGCAGGCTGTGATGGCCTGTGGACTGCCAGCAATATCGTTGAAGATGCGATTGCCCAGGTACAACACCAGGTTGGCAAGGATCGTGTGCTTCTTGGTCTTTCCGGCGGTGTAGATTCTAGCGTCGTGGCAGCGCTTCTGACACGGGCCATTGGCAAACAGCTCACCTGTGTTTTTGTCGACAATGGACTGTTGCGAAAAAACGAAAGGCAGGAAGTCGAGGCAGCCTTTTCGCCCACCAATACGCTGGATCTTGATCTCATCGTGGTTGATGCGGCGGATGAATTCATGGACAAGCTCGCCGGCGTGAGCGATCCAGAAGCCAAGCGAAAGATCATCGGTGGAACGTTTATCGACGTCTTCCAGCGAGAGGCTGACAAGCTGTCGGACGTGAAATGGCTGGCGCAGGGCACCATCTATCCCGATGTCATCGAAAGTGCGGCGAGCAAATACGGCAAGGCGCATGTGATCAAGTCGCATCACAACGTGGGTGGATTGCCGGAGCGGATGAAGCTGAAGCTGGTGGAACCGCTGCGGGAACTGTTCAAGGATGAAGTACGCCGCATCGGCGTACATCTCGGATTGCCGGATGCACTGGTCTTTCGTCATCCGTTCCCGGGTCCGGGTCTGGGAGTTCGCATTCTGGGAGATGTGAGGCGCGAGGCTGCGGACGTCTTGCGGGAAGCCGATGCGATTTTCATCGCCGAACTGCGAGCAGCAGGCTGGTACGACAAGGTGAGCCAGGCATTTGCAGTGTTTCTGCCGGTAAAATCCGTGGGTGTGGTCGG
>CAMDVY010000256.1 GCA_945878745.1 Klebsiella pneumoniae
AGTTCTGGAACGTGGTCGAGGCAAGTGTTTGCGACTCGTGCTGAATGGACACACCTTCTTTGGCTTCCACCGCCTGGTGCAGACCTTCAGACCACCGCCGCCCAGGCATCGCTCGACCCGTGTGCTCGTCAACGATAACGATTTCGCCGTTGCTCACCATGTAGTCAACGTCGCGCTGGAATATTGAGTGCGCTTTCAACGCAGCCAGCACGTGGTGCAAGAGGTTGAGATGAGAAGACGAGTACAGACTCTCTCCTTCTGCGAGCAGTCCCAACCGCGCCAGCTCTTCTTCAACCCGCTGATGCCCGCGCTCTGTCATTTCAACGCGTTTTTCCTTCTCATCGACCATGTAGTCGCCTTGGTCTTCGGCCACCGCCTCGAATCGGTCGAGCGGGCTCTGGCGTTCAACAAATGGCTGGCGGTCGAGCTTTGGAACCAGCGCATTGACCTTTCGGTACAGCTCGGTGCTTTCTTCGGCCTGACCCGAAATGATCAGCGGTGTCCGCGCTTCGTCGACCAGGATCGAATCAACCTCGTCGATGATGGCAAAGTGGAGACCGCGCTGGAACTGATCATCCAGCGTGAACGCCATGTTGTCCCGCAGGTAATCAAAGCCAAACTCATTGTTTGTTCCGTACGTGATGTCGGCCCGATAGGCTTCGCGTTTGTCGGCGCTATTCTGGCGGCTTGTTACGACGCCCGTGGATAGCCCCAGTTCTGCATAGATGGGCCCCATCCATTCTGCATCTCGCCGGGCGAGATAGTCGTTGACGGTAATGACATGGACAGATCCGGTAAGTGCATTAAGGTAGGCTGGCAGCGTTGCCATCATCGTCTTGCCCTCGCCGGTTCGCATCTCGGCGATACGACCTTCATGAAGGGTGATCCCACCGATCAGCTGCTCATCGAAGTGCCGCATGTTGCGTGTTCGCTTGGCCGCCTCGCGCACAGCTGCAAAGGCATCCGGTAACACCGCTTCGATGGGCTCGCCCTTGCCCAGGCGATCCTTGAGCTGCGTGGTGACGGCCTGCAGATCTGCAATGCCCGTATACTTGGGCTCGAGTTCGTTGATCTGCTTGACCAGACGCCCCATACGCCTTAGTTCGCGAGAATTCTTGGTACCGAAAAGAAACTTGAACATGATTAGGACGCCGATCCGGCAAGGTCCACTGGAATAACGCGCGCAGTTTAACGTGGTTTAGGGCAAACCTGCGGAGAAGAATGCCGTTAAAGGTCGGCGGAAAGAAGTACCTGTAGTGCCGGTGCGTTCGAAGTACAGGCCCGGTCTACCCGCGGATCCGGGCCTGCGACTCAACTACTGCGTTTGAGGTACTGATTCGGATCCACTGGCGTGCCGTTGTGCTCGACTTCGAAATGCAGGTGTGAGCCTGTCGATCGGCCACTGCTCCCCATGAGCCCGATGAGCTCGCCTTTGCGCACTACATCCCCGACTTCGACCATCAAGGCCTCGTGATGACCATAGCGCGTCAGCAGACCATTGCCATGACTGATTTCGAGCATTCTTCCATAGCCATCTTTTTCGCCGGCAAACGTTACTACGCCGCCTGCGACAGCCATGACATCGCTTTTTCGACGCCCTGCGAAGTCAACGCCAGCATGAAACGCCTTCTGGCCGTTGATGGGATCAACCCGCCAACCGAAGGGTGATGAAATCCACCCTCTACGTACCGGCGAACCCGTCAATTCCAGGTCTGCGAGCTGATCACTGTCGGTGAGTACACCTTCAAGAATGCGGAGCTCCGCGTCTCTCGCCCGTAGTCGATCAGCTAACACTGCAATTTGTTCGTCCAGGTCAGATGACGAAAATTCTTCAGTCTGTTGAGCCACAGGCCCACCCACTGCCGGTTCCGATTCGAAATCGAATTCTTCTGCATCCAGTTTGGATTTGGCGACAACACGCTGACCCAGCGCTTCCATACGCATGAGGCGAGCCTGCATCTGCGCCAATAGCTTCCCGGCGGCCTCATTTTCGGCTGAGAGCTTTCCGCGCAGAACTTCGAGCTCTGCATTCTCGGCGTCCAGCGATTCGCGCCACTGAATGATAATCGCGGCATCCAGCTCCGGGCTGAACATCGCCGTAACCTGGCTTATAAGTGTTGTGGGCTGGATCATCGATAACGACCCGAGCAACAGCCCGACACCCACAAGACCTGCGAGTACCTGTTTGGCTCTAAATTCGAAGGCGCGACTAATGCCGCGGCCTGAAATCAGTATGATTCGCACCAGACGACCGTTTTTGTTTTTGTCCTGCGGAGTCAGCCCGATGTCATCGAACCGCCCCCCTTCCGGGTCATTCCCCAACCGGAAGATAGAACATCTGCTGGCGCCTGACCACCCTCATCGCTCGGTTTTACGGAATCTCCTGAACCAGGCCGAGATGCAAGTCGGCTGGACCCGCGCACTCAGGGCTGTGCTGCCGGACGGAATCAGACAGGATTGTCGCGTCATTGCAGTTCAGGGGACGGTACTGGTTATCGGCTGTCGAACCGCCGCGGCCGCGACACGACTGCGGTTCATCGGGCCAGAAATACTCTCGGATCTAGGTCAACTTTCGGACTTCAGCGGCGTCAGCAGTCTCAAGATCCAGGTGCTATCGACCTGAATCAGCGGCTTTCCTGGTCGAGGTCAGTCCCGGTCCGAAGCAGACCTGGGGGCAGCGATTGCTCACTGTCGAAAGTGACGTACTCAAAAGCATCGTGGTTGCTGAGCAGTTTTCTCAACAGCAGATTGTTGATGCGATGTCCTGATCGGATCCCCTGAAAGGAACCGATGAGCTGAGCCCCGAGCAGGTAGAGATCGCCAATCGCATCGAGGATCTTGTGTTTGACGAATTCGTCCGCCAGACGAAGACCTTCCTCGTTAAGTATTCTGTTCTCATCCACCACAACTGCGTTGGCAAGACTTCCGCCCCGAACGAGATTCATCCCCCGCAAACGCTCGTAATCCGCAAGAAATCCAAAGGTTCTGGCTCTGGCGACTTCTTTCACGTAAGCAGTCGGTGAGAGCTCGACCCGCGCAGTCGCGGCGTGGCGCTTGAACACCGGGTGGTCATACACCAGCGTATAGTCGAATCGACAGCCATCGTAGGGACCAAGTGATGCGGCCACTTCGCCTTCTCGTACGGTGACTGCTCTTTTGATGCGCAGGAAACGGCGTGGTGCGTCCTGCATTTCCAAGCCGGCTGATTGCAACAGGAACACGAACGGACTCGCGCTGCCATCCATGATCGGCAGCTCAGCGGCACTGACTTCTATCACCGCGTTATCGATATTCAATCCAGCCAACGCAGAAAGCAGATGTTCCACCGTCGCGATCGACGTCGTTCCGGTCGCCAGTGTTGTGGCAAACATCGTGTCGCCAACGTGTTCTACCCGGGCAGGAATTTCCACATTCGGTTTCATATCCGTGCGCACAAAAACCACACCGGTGTCTGGCTCGGCAGGGCGCACCGTCATGAAGACCTTCTCGCCAGTGTGAAGCCCAACTCCGGTTGCCCGGATGCAGTTCTTGAGGGTGTGCTGTTTGATCGAGACGGTCATCGACTCAAGGTCATTTGGGAGGACTCAGTACCAGGGGAAACACGGGAAAGGCGCCCGGGGCGGCGCATCTTAACAGCGAAATCGCTGAACGTCAGACGACAGAACGTCTTTCAGACGTGAGTCTGATGCCAAACCGTCCTCGACCTCAAGAGCCCCTCAGGGACTTTCTCGCAACTTCTGGTCAAGGCCAACAGGCTGCCTTGCGAACAGCCTGCCAGCCCACACCCGGAATTGCGGACGACTCCGATCCTTTCAACAGGTCCCTCAGTTGGCCTGTCGGCGCAGAAACGCTGGAACATCGAGATAATCGAGGTCTTCCCGATGTTGCTCACTACTGTTGCTCGTTTCCCGCGCGGTGTTCGCGTGTCGACTCGGCCGCTGGTACGCCGGCTTGTCCAGATTCTTGTAGTCAGGTTCACCTGGAGATCCAGGAGAGCGAGGCTGCATACCGGTGTTGTCCACCACCACATTGGGTACACGAGGCTCGCCCAAACCGGTCGCCACCACGGTCACCTTCATCTCGTCGCCGATGTCCGGGTCAATGACGGTTCCTACCACCACCATTGCATTGTCCGAAGCGAACTCTTCAATGATGTTGCCCACCTGGATGAACTCACCAATATTGAGATCAGGTCCAGCAGTGACATTCACGAGAATGCCGCGTGCGCCTTGCAGATTGACGTCATCCAGCAAAGGACTCCGGATGGCCGCTTCCGCCGCATCGCGGGCGCGATTGTCGCCACTTGCTCGCCCTGTTCCCATCATCGCCATGCCCATTTCCTTCATCACGGCACGCACGTCGGCAAAGTCGACGTTAATCAGGCCGGGACGAATGATGAGATCGGCAATACCTTGCACCGCACCCAGCAGTACGTCGTTGGCGGAGCCAAAAGCGTCCAGCATCGTGGTGCGCTCGCCAAGAACCGACAACAGCCGCTCGTTTGGAATCGTGATCAGGGAGTCCACGATCTGACTCAGCTCCAGAACACCCCGCTCGGCAACCTTGTCCCGGCGTTCAAACCGGAACGGACGGGTCACAACGGCGACGGTCAATATCCCCAGATCCTTGGCAATCTGCGCAATCACCGGTGCTGCACCCGTACCGGTGCCACCACCCATTCCAGCGGTAATGAAGACCATGTCCGCACCGGTCAGTGCTTCGACGATGCGATCACGATCTTCCAACGCCGCCTGACGACCGACTTCAGGGTTGGCACCCGCGCCAAGGCCCTTGGTAATCGAGTTACCAATATGCAGCGTGGTCTTTGCATCCAGCGCGTTGAGCGCCTGTGCATCAGTATTCGCCGCTATAAAGTCCACACCCTGCACATGCCGACGCAGCATGTGCTGAACAGCGTTACCACCACCGCCACCAACACCAATCACCTTGATGACTGCGTTCTGCGGCGCGCCGTCGACTAGTTCAAACATTTCGCCCATATCGTCTCCTTCCTAAAAATTTTCCCCGAGCCAATTCCTGAACCTGTTCCACGTCCCCCCACCGGGACGCTTCTGGCGTCCTGCTTGTTCTTCTTCTCGTTCCTTTCCGTACAACAGCAGACCGACGCTGGTGGCGTAGATCGGATTGCGTACGATGTCCTTCAAACCCTGCACGTACCGAG
>CAMDVY010000257.1 GCA_945878745.1 Klebsiella pneumoniae
CGAATCGACGTTCTGACAAGAGCGCGAACGGCAGGCATCGATCGACTGATCATCACTGCCACCAATCTCGAAGCCGCCGTGGATGCCATCAGCTTTGTCTCGACGTTGCAAACACGAACGGATGTACCACTTCTTCATACGACGGTCGGCATCCATCCCCACGATGCCGCGTTGGCAGCGCCGGGTTGGCAACACAGGGTCACCGCTCTGGCCGAACATGCCGATGTCGTGGCCATTGGCGAAACCGGCCTCGACTTCAATCGGAATTTTTCGCCGACGGGAGATCAGCGTGACGTTTTTGCTGGTCACATCGACATCGCCAACGCGTTGGACCGTCCGCTATTCGTGCATGACAGAGAGTCACACGGTGAAGTGCTGCGCATGCTGAAAGAACGTGAAACGCCGCCACACAATGTCGTGATCCACTGTTTTACCGGCACCGCGCAGGAACTGGACGACTATCTCGCCGCCGGCTACTGGATCGGCATCACCGGGTGGGTCTGTGACCGACGACGGGGTGGTTCACTGCGGGACCTCGTGCCACGAATTCCGCTCAACCGCCTGCTGATCGAAACCGATGCACCATTTCTCCTTCCCCACGATCTCCCCCGGGATTTGATGCATCCGCCTGAAGGTCGCCGTAACGAACCGGCATATCTCCCGCATATCGCCGCAACCCTGGCGGATCTGCTGCAGGTTCCACTGGCAACGCTGATTGACGCCACCACCACCAATGCCCTCAGGTTCTTTCGCTTGCCGAGCGAAGCAGTCGACGCACCTGGTCGGCCGTGAAAACCCAATCCAGTTCCGCGCTGCCGAGGGCAAGTACGGGCAACCTTTCGCCATACCGCTCCGTGAGTGCGGCATCGGCGGCAACATCGACAACACGCAGCGTCAGGCCTGCCAGTTCTGGCATACTCATCAACACATCGAAAGCCTGATCACACAGGGAGCAGGCGCTCGTGCCATACATCAGCAGGCTGATTCCGTTACTCAAGTGAATACCCTCTCCGCTCCTATCTGGCCCACGATTCGGCTCGCTGATCCGATGAGCGCCGCCGGTTACCCCCTGCCCGTGCACGGGCAAGCCGATTTTGTAGAGGTCGCCGCAGGCGAATGGACCGTCACGCTGCCGATTCCAACGATACCCGCTGATGCGATCCTGGTCGCCAGTTTCGTGACACCCAGGTCAATAACCCCTGACCATCAGTTCCGACTCATCGCAGGCGCAGACGAGTGGCCATTGTTGCCGGTGCCTTCCCTGGTGGGAGAGCGACCCGATCAGGTGCCGATGAACGACGCCGTCTCCACGCATATCGACTGCTGGCACACCCGCATCCCGGTGCATAGCCCGACCGTCCGACTGCGTATCACCACCCATCTGCCGCCCGAGCATTACTTCATTGCCATCTCTTCGCGCCCGATCATCGTCAGCGTGACGTCATTGCCGTGTACCCGAGTGGTGGCGAAGATTCCCCCCGCGATTTCACAGATGACCGCCGAAGAGCCGCTACGCCGATCCATCTGTTCACCCACGAGTGTCGCCATGCTGGTACCTGGCACTGGCCGGGATGAGGTGCTGGCCTGGACACGCGACCGTGCGACGGGCATGCACGGGAGCTGGCCACTGGCCGCCCGGGCCGCGGCAATGAAGGGCGCTGTTGCTGCGGTCGAGCTGCAAAGTGATTGGGAAGACGCGCAGGCAATCCTGCGCGCCGGACTGCCGTTCGCTGCATCGATTCGATTTGCACCCGGAACACTGCAAGGCGCGCCACTGAATGGCACGAGCGGACATCTGGTCGTCGTGTACGGAATTGATGACAACACCGTGCTGGTCCATGACCCGGCAGCCGACTGCGATGACACGGTACCCCGACGGTACGATATGGCCGAGTTCACCAATGCCTGGCTAGCCAACCGCGGCGCAAGCTATATCATCGCCCCATGATGCGCCGACTGTTTTGCATGACCGCAGTAGTCCTTGCCACCGCGACCATGACGTGGGGTCTGGTTGCCTGGGCCGATGGGGGTTTCACGACCCAACCGCTATGGCCTATGGAAGGCACACTGCAACTGCATCCGGTCCACCTGATCGCGGTGGGACTGGCACTTCTTCCCCCGTCACTTTCCGCGCTGCTTTCGGATATTCAGCCCAGCGATGCTACCGGCAGCCCTGCGAGTCATAAGGACCCGTCATGAACGAACCGCGCATCTACCTGAGGCAACTGACCGGCAGCGACCGGGACGAATTTCTGGCCATGGCACAGGGCAGCCAGGGTCTGCACGCACCATGGATCTCCCCACCCATCACCGTTCGCACGTTCGATGCGTACGTGGCGAGACTGAATCGGGACGATCACGAGAGTTTTCTGGTTTGTGACAAGTCGACCCACGCCATCGCCGGGGTCATCAATCTGAACAACATCATTCGCGGCACCTTTCTCTCGGCAAGCCTTGGCTACTACTCTGCGGCCCTGTACGCCGGACGCGGGTATATGGTGCAGGGTCTCAATCAGGTCTGTGAACATGCGTTCCAGACCATGGGTCTGCATCGCCTGGAAGCCAATATCCAGCCTGAGAATCAGCGCTCCATCAAACTGGTGCAGCGCTGCGGTTTTCAACTCGAAGGTCTGTCTCCGGAATTTCTGTTTATCGAAGGCGCCTGGCGGGACCACGAACGGTGGTGTCGAGTGCATCACCGCAACGGGCTCGGCACATGACTCTGCGTGTCGCTGTCCTGCGAGGTGGTTACTCCCGTGAAGCGGAAGTGTCGGCGAAGTCGGCCCGAGAGGTTTCGGCAGGACTGGTCGCTGCGGGTCATACCGTGGAAATCATCGATCTGGGGGAAGCTCTCACCCGCAATCTGCTTGAATTTGCGCCAGATGTTGTCTTCCCGGCTTTGCACGGCGCACCGGGTGAAGACGGCACCGTGCAGGGTTATCTGGAAATGCTCGGGTTTCCGTACGTGGGCGCCGGTGTGCATGGTTCGGCAACCGCCATGGACAAGAGTCTCGCCAAAGCCGTGTTTCAACGCTTCGGATTGCCCATCGCGCCTGACGTTGTCGTCACTGCAGATCAGGATATAACCGCAGCTGTCGAGGCGATCAAGAAAAAGCTTGGCTTGCGGGTGGCAGTCAAGCCGCTCGCGCAGGGTTCTGCGCTGGGTGTCCACCTGTTGCCAAACGGTGGTGATATCGCCGCCGCGATCACCAGTTGTCGGGCAGTGGGTGGTGATGTGCTCGTTGAACCCTTTGTCATGGGGCGGGAGATGACCGTCGGTGTGCTGGACCTGTTCGATGGCCCCATCCGCAGTCTGCCGGTGATCGAAATCCGAACCGCCAGCGACGAGTGGTATGACTTCACCAACCGTTACACCGTCGGCAAGAGCGAACACATCATTCCCGCAGCCCTGCCACCACAAGTCAGCACACGCATGGGCGAGATTGCCATCAAGGCGCACCAGGCACTCGGCCTGTATGACCTGTCTCGCGCTGATCTCATCGTCACCGATACGGACGAAATCTATCTGCTGGAGATCAACACCCTGCCGGGCATGACACCCACCAGCCTCTTCCCGGACGGTGCCAGGGCAATCGGCTACGATTTTCCGAAATTGATGGATGCGCTCGTGCACAGCGCCATCAGCCGAGCACGCAGTACCCGCAAGAACTAGTTCGCAAACACCACGGTTCGTTCACCGATCAACAGAATCCTGTCTTCGGACCAGTATTTCACTGCCCTGAACAGCACCATACGTTCGATGTCACGGCCCAACGCAATCAACTCGGCCGGCGAGTGTGCATGGTTTACGCGTTCAACGGCCTGTTCGATGATCGGCCCCTCATCCAACTCGGTCGTCACGAAGTGCGCCGTGGCACCGACCACCTTGACACCTCGACGCCAGGCTTGATGGTACGGCTTGGCTCCTTTGAAACCCGGTAGAAAGGAGTGATGGATATTGATGGCCCTGCCGGCCAGAAATCGACACAGGTCGTCACTGAGAATCTGCATGTAACGCGCCAGTACCACCAGATCGATCCCGTGCTCCGAGATCAGCGACTTGAGTTGATCTTCCTGGGCGCTGCGCGTTTCCTGGGAGACAGGCAGGTGCAGAAACGGAATGCCATACATGGCGGCAATGGCGCCGCAGTCCGGATGATTGGACACGATCAATGGCAGTTCAATCGCCAGTTCCCCGGTGCGCCACCGGTACAGCAGATCGAACAGGCAATGATCCTGTTTCGACACCAGAATCATGACCCGTGGTCGATAGCTGGTCGGGCGCACGCTCAGGATCGCGCCGGGTTCGGCAAGTCGCTCCATAACAAGCTTCCGCACAACGCCAGCATCTCCCTGGGTAGAGGAGAATTCCGTACGCATACAGAAAGTACCGCTCTGCGGTTCGCTGAACTGGGCGTTTTCGGTGATATTGCCACCAACGGCAAGCAACGCACCACACACGGCGTGGACGATGCCAGGTCGATCGGCACAGGTGAGGGTCAGGACATGGTCGGTCATGCGCAACTGCGAGGCGTTGAATGATGGAAACTATAGCCGATCCATCAAGGTCCACACTGCCGGCAAAACATCAAAGCAGTCGTCAGGCTGCCATCAAACTGCGGTGGCTTTGGTTTCGTCGCCAAAACTGAACAGCTCAGGGATCAGGGAGCGCGCAAACTTCGCGGAGCTGGGTGCGTCGAACAGCGTTTTGGCATCCTCCATCAACTGGCGCTGTGTGGCTGCCAGCATCTCGAGCAGCGAGGCAACCCCACTATCCCGTGACGCCAGATCATTCAGGGACTGATTGGAATCGGTATACACCTGCGTCAATTGAATCTGGCTCGTTCGCGTGAAATCCAGGGCGAAGGAGGCAAGTTGCTCACTGTCGAAATCCAGGGCCGTGAGTCGGGCGGCAGTGGCCAGGAGGTCTCCTTCGAAGAAGGACGCTGCCTCGTCTGTAACCTGGTTCAGCATGCGGTCGATCGCCGCAAACTCCGCATCGGAAAGATCGCCCGTTACTGACATGTTGACCAGGCGTTCCAGCCCCTGCTCGCTGACGCTGGCACCATTACCCTGCGCACTCGAACGATAGTCGAGCTGGCGAAAATTCAGGGATACGACATCACCTTCCCGGGTGC
>CAMDVY010000258.1 GCA_945878745.1 Klebsiella pneumoniae
ATCACTTCGCCCTGTTCGGTCACACGCAGGCTGCCCTGCACAGAACCCGGTGGCTGGGACAGGATGGCCTGATGGGCTGGACCACCACCTCTGCCTACCGCCCCACCTCGACCATGAAACAGCCGCAACGCAATGCCATATCGACCGGCCACGTCAACCAGCTGTTCCTGCGCACGATATTGCGCCCAGGCAGCCGCCAGTTGACCGGCATCTTTCGCTGAATCGGAATAACCGATCATGACTTGTTGTTCAGGTCCGGCGTAGTTGCGATACCAAGGCACACTCAGCAATGCATCGATGGTCTGCGCGGCACCATCCAGATCCGAGAGCGTTTCGAACAAGGGAACGACGGAGATATTGCGAGTCACACCCACCGATCGGAGCAGCAGGATCACAGCCAGCACGTCGCTCGGTGATGTCGCCATGGAGATGACATATTGAGCAACACCATCACCCAGACTCGACGCAATCACGGCACAGGTATCAAGCACTTCACGGCTGTCTGCCGATGCAGGCCACACCACCGGAAACAGCGGACGCTTCCCTTCCAGTTCAGTCAACAGAAACTGCTGTCGTTGTGCTTCCGGCCACTGTGCATAACTGTTGCAGTCATGCAGGATGCCGAGGTAACGCGTGATCTCATCGAAAACTTTTGTGTGGCGATCAGAACTCTGCCGTACATCGAGCCGAACCAGCGTCGTTCCGAAGGTCGCGATGCGACGCAGCGTATCTCGCAGCGGTCCATCAGCAATCAGGCCCATGCCACATTCATGCAGGGATCGATGACAGAGGGCGAGAGGATCACTCAGGTCCGCGGCATTGAAATAGATCTGATCCGGGTCTGCAGGCGGCTGGTGATCTGAACCTTCGGCCCAGTCTCGTGTCCGTCGCAACCGCTCGCGAACGGTCTTCAACACGGCTCGATACGGCTCATGGGTGACACCAGCCAACGCGTGAACTGCATCGTTGGCTCTCGTCATCGACAGCGAACCATGCAGCGCATCCAGATCACGCAAATAGAGATCGGCGGCCATCCACCGCGCCAGCATCAACACTTCGCGGGTGACCACCGAGGTCACGTTAGGGTTCCCGTCACGATCACCACCCATCCACGTGGCAAAACGGATCGGGGTTGCGTCGATGCTCAATGGCTGACGACCACTGCGTGCGAGCGCTGCATCAAACACCCGCAGGAACCTGGGTAACGCATCCCAGAGGGAGTTTTCGATGACTGCAAACCCCCACTTGGCCTCATCCTGCGGGGTTGGTCGTTCCTGACGCACCTCGTCGCTATGCCAGGCCTCGGCGATCAGTCGCTTGAGGGACACGGTGTCGGGTGGGCGCTGAGCCAGCGCCCTGCCGATGGCATCGTATTTCATCACCAGCGTGCGCCTCAGAACTTCTGTTGGGTGCGCCGTCAGCACCAGCTCGATGCGCAAGCTCGTTATCGCTGCATCCAGTCCGGGATCCTCCGGCAACTCCATCGCGAGTGCCGCCTGACTCGCCACCTGATGCTGCTGCTCGGCGATATTGGCAAAATTCAGGAACTGGTTGAAGGCACGGGCGACGTCGGTAATGTCTTGCGCCGGTATCGAGGCCAGCAAGGCACTGAGTTGATCCCACTCCGCACTCCCACCCGACCGGGCGGCCTTGGCCAGGGCGCGAATGCGTTCGATCCGTTCGACAAAGGCAGGCCCTCGGTCAGCGGTAATGACACTGCCAAGAATCTCGCCAAGCAAGCGCACATCGTCGCGCAGCGCCTTGTCGATGTGACGGGGTAAATCGTGTCGCAGAGACATCTGATCGGTCATGAGTGTACCGGTAGGTGAATGAATGCGTGGTGATCGTGCGTCCGACTTCGCTGCCTGAAAGTGTCCTCCTTCGCTTCAGGAAACTCCACGTTCAGTGGCAGTAACTCGCGAGAATTCACCAGACCGCCTGCACCAGGTTCATGCAACTGGTTGTTCGCAAACGCACGGACGCCGGCATCGAGAACACCGACATTGGTGCCAATGCACCCACCCACGGGGACGGCCGGACACCACCAGTCGCCCGGTGAGTGGCCATCCAATCTACTGCCTGAACAGAAGACCAATCATGCTCACAAACTCGAAGTCACGTCTCGTCGGGGCGACTCTCCTCACTGCCACATGGCTACTGGTCGCTGCTGCAATCGCACAGCGGTCACTGATGCACCACGGGCTGCTGGAGAATGGTCCCTGGTTCGAAATCAGTGCAGTGGCGGTCAGTATGTTGACCATGGTGCTTATCGGTGCAGTATTTTTGACTGTTCTTTGTCGACGTAATTGGCAGACCGTTCAGGTTCGCCGAGCGGCAACAAAACAGGAGGGTCAATTCAGCCCGCGCGAGAGCGAAGCGATGTACTGAAAGTCCCGGTCGTAGATCATCACACGCTCGTGCCGAGAATCAGGAAAGCGGTCGATTTCCAACTTCAGCCTCTGCAGGTGAAGGCGCATATCGTAGTCGCAGCGCATTCACCACCACCGACACCGAAGACAGGCTCATGTCCAGTGCGGCAATCATCGGGCTGAGCACCCAGCCGAACACCGGGAACAGCACGCCGGCGGCAATCGGCACACTGACCGCGTTGTAGGCAAACGCGAAAGCAAGATTCTGCCGCATGTTCCGTACGGTTAATCGAGACAACTCGCACGCGCCAAACACCGCGCGTGTCCCCTTTGATCAGCGTCAGCGGCGCGCTCGACATGGCAATGTCAGTGACGGTCGCCATCGCAATGAACACATCGGCTGCACCCAGCGCTGCGGCGTCGTTGGTGTCGCCACCGTCAACCAAGGGAACAGGTGCACCATCCAGACGACACGATTGGTTTGGCAAGAAACCAACCGGACCGAGTACTTGAACCTCACGCCCGCTCACCAGGTACTTGAAAGCACCAATTTAGTGGCGAGAGTTCAATCTAACCCGCCGCCGACTCCTCCTTCTTGCCTTGTCCATGAGACTGGATCGCGCAGGACATCGAATGCATGACTGAAGGAGCCGTTGATCGCACCCGAGGTTCTGCATGCGGATCCGTCAGAGAAGGACCCTGTAGAGAGTCCGCTGGAACAGGTCTGTGGCCAAATCTTGGCCTACTTCGAGAGTCAAGAAATGATCAGCCGTGCATGCTTCAAGCCTTCAATAAAAGAAACTTCGCATCGGACGCGCGGACCGGCACGTTCAATTGCTTGATCGTAATGTGATACCTCTTTCGAATGCTCCACTGCTCTCCTTGGTCGCGAGATGCATACTTGTCAGGTTCATCCTTTTTCCGCCGCACTGTGGCTTCCCGGTTTACACGTCACGGCAATCACGTAATGGTTGTGGAGACCGCAACGGTCTAACTTCTACGTTCACTCACCAACTAGAGAGATCGTGATGAAGAGAATTTTTTCTGCAATGATCCTGGCAGGGATGTTTTTCGCGTCAACACTTGGTTACGCCACAGAACCAACCGAGGAAAAGTTCGAGCTGAAAGATGGTTCAACCCTATATTTGCGGTCCGATGGCACAAGCAAAATGGTGGACCATCACGGCAGCCATATGGCGATGAAAGACGGTGTAGAGATGGAACTTGCTGATGGACGGTTGGTCACGATGAAATACAAGGTAGTCTGGATCACGTACGGACCACCCACCAAAGGTGGCGTCATTCGCAAGACGGAGTAACAGCGTTAGCATGTTCTCCACACACAGCGCGGCGCGAGTCACGACAGAGTCGGGTATCGCCGCGCAGTCGTACGAACGCTGCCCATTTTCTTGAGTCTTCCTTGCATCTGACAATTGCCACTGTTGCGTGACTCCGTTGCACTGCAATGAGAGAACCGCCTTTCGAAACTTCGCTTGCCGAATTGGGCAGAACTAAAAAAACCGTGCCTTGACAGTCAAATTCGCGGGCGCCTCTCCTCGTCCAGAACTCGATCGATTTGGTCAACAAGCTGTTCCGAGCGGATGATTACGACAAACCCGTCCTCATTGAGGGCCACACCATCTGTCGACTGGGAGAAGTCCTTATAAGGAAGCGGAAACACTGACTGACTACCAGAAACAATGTTGGCCGTTGATGGGGTGCCAGCAACTGAATGATTGTTCGCTATGCAAACCCTGGCCCCAATGGCACTTGCTCAAGGATCTGAAGCTAGCCGTATTTACGGGCCTGTTCCTGTGCGACAGGTCGAGGGGTCTTGAGTCAAGGGGACGACCTGGGTCGACGTTTCCTTGCACGTAGCTCGATTCGGCCCGGTCGCTTGTCCACCTCGCGTGGAGCGATCAGCTCGTATCGCCCATCGAGATCAGGCCGTAGTCACGGTGTTCTGCACTGGCACCGCCAGCAGAGTGTTACCTGCATGGTATGTTTAAAGCTGAGGGCGCTCGGATAGCTTTCCTGGAGTTTTTCCACAGTGCCCAGTTTCTGCTCTGTAACGCAGGTTGAAAGCGATGTACCTACTTCTTTGTTAAGACATCGCCAACCGTCATCCTGTGCGCCGCACAGGAAATTCGGCATATCCGCTTTCCGAAGAACACCAGCAGTACCGCACCAAGCTGAAACCAAACCTCTGGAAACGCTGTATGGAGGCCCTGCTTATCATATGTCGCGTGCTTCATCGAGTACGCCGCAGGGGCTTCGCTGGCGACGAGACACTCATCGCATCGGTGTCAGCGCCACACCACTTGTGATGGAAAATCATTGCGCTGTAACCCGTGTTGATCAGTGCAGCCGAGCTTTACCGGCGCCGGTTGATCCGAAGAATGGCCCAATCGAACGGGCTGTCTTAAGGTGAAGTCACCGCTGCCGTCATGGCGTGTCGCCCGGTCGCGCGACTCGTCGGAGTAGCGTGCGGGCGAGATAAAAACTGAACGGGAACAGGATGAGCAGTTGTGCCACTGGTAATACTGAAATCGGCGAGCCTGGCAGGCGCGGCGCCGCGTCGGTATATGCCCATCGATGGGTAAACAGGGCGTAGCCTTCCATGGCGACGCTTGTGATCAGCGCCATTGCCAGGAGTACAAGCCACACGCTGGCGGGCCACGATCGAAGGGGCCATTTAGCGCCGTGGATCGCCGCTGCCCCCCAATAGGCGAGTAACGTCAGCGCCACATCACCCGAGGCC
>CAMDVY010000259.1 GCA_945878745.1 Klebsiella pneumoniae
TACGATGCAGGTTTTCTCGAGCCTTGCCGCTCGCGGTGTACTCGTAGGCGACAAAGGTAGTGAACTTGCCAGGCTCATTGTGTCGCTCTGCTGCCTCGATGACTTCCTGCCACGCCGATCGAATGATGGATTCGTCATAAAAATCCGGCAGTTTGCCTGTCTCGCTACGCAGGAACGGGATGATCTTCTGGAATACGGCCAGACGCTCCGCCGGTGTTTTGGCGTTCTGTATCATCTTGCCAAACTCGTGCTGACCGGGCTTCGTGGCTGGGTCGTCCATGGCCCGGATCACGCCCATGAACAGGTCATGGTCGGTGACCGCTTCGAAGTCCAGTGGTTTCTTGAGTTGCATGTCGAAGCCACCTGGATGTTTCAGTGGCTCGCCTTTGGCGAATCGATAGGCCGTGTCGGGCGTCGACCGCGTGCCAAAAATGTAGGCATCAAATGACAACTGCGTGTGCACGTGCAGGTCGCCATAGAGCGCCATCTTGTTGGCAGATTCAGGTATTGCAGGAGCCGCCTCAACAGCCGGTGTCTCGGGCGCCGCGACATTTTCAGAAGTCGCCTGCTCACCGCAGCCGGCCAATACCAACACCCCTGCCAACATCAGCGCGTACGCGGAGCCGGTCTTGATCAATTGCTTCACGTTCAGTCTCCCCTCAGTCGGGTGGTTATTTTCGTTGGTTGCGTTCGTTGGTGAATCGGTCTCGGGCACCTTTTGCATCTTCGGAGGCCGCTGAGAGCTGACTCTGGTCAGCATCCGCATAACTGGCCGTGCGATTCAGCGCACCGGCGGTTGCATTCACAGCTTCCTTGATCATGCTCACTGCGATGGCAGGGATTTCCGCAGCGGCGCGCGCCATGCTCAGTGCCCGCTCGGCCACCTGCCCATCTGGCGCCACCTCCTCCACCAATCCCCAATCCAGTGCCTGTGGCGCGTACATGCGCTCACACAAGATGCAGATTCGCTTGGCGCGAGCCGGACCAACCAGATTGACGAGCCGCGGCAACGCGCCCCACTGCAGATTCAAGCCGATCTTTGCCTCGGGCACATACAGGAAGGCGCTCTCGCCCATGACTCGCCAGTCACACGCAAGTGGCAACGCGACACCTGCACCGACTGCAATTTTTTCTATGGCTGCAATGGTGATCTGAGGCATGGCTTCCCAGGCTTCACACAACCGCACGCCACGATAAAACGACTGGCGACGGGCCAGCTCCGAAAGAGCAGCGCGTGTCCCAAGATCCTCCAGATCGGCACCTGCCGAAAAGTAGTTTCGACTGCCGGTCAACACCACCGCACGGGTTTCCAGATCTTCCTGAAAACTCCTCGCCACCTCAGTGAGCTCAAGGATCAACTTGCCATCAAACGCGTTGAGATTTTTCTTGCGATCAAAAGTGACCAGCGCAACCGGCCCCTGGTGTTCGATCGTGACGTAGTCGAGTTTCATCAGACAGATTCCTCAGGAGGTTTGAAACCAGTGATGCGGGTCAGTGTCTCCGGGATGAACTCGTTAACGGTGATAGGGGTGAATCCGGCGGCGCGGAAATAGCCTTCGCAATCTGCGGTTGAATGCGCGAGACCGCTCGATCCGTTGACCGCTTCTGACAATCCCCACAAGGCAGGCGCGAGAGGTCCGGTTTGATCCGCATCGATGCACTCACCGATCAAATGAAACTCACCACCGGGTAACAGGGCGTCGAACACCCGCTGAACCACTGCGGCGATGATGTCTCGTCCATACTGCGGCAGATTCGACGCCATGATGGCAACGTCTGCATCGAGGGGTAGCGCATCGACAGTAAAGTCACACACCTCGGCGCTGAGCCGATCCGTCAGCCCATGTTGAGCGAAAAACTCCCGCGTCACCACCACCACACTGGGCAGGTCCAGTACGACGCCGGTAATGGATGGGTGATTCTGGGCCGCGACGATGCAATAACAACCGGAGCCACCACCAAGATCCATGATCCGGTGACGACCTTCCAGGGACACCTGTTTGTGAAAGCGTCGCGCCGCCCCCATGCCCACAGAATAGGTTGCCTCGTGATAGGTTCGCGCGCGCTCGACTGTGAAACTGGCGTCGTACATGCCAAGCCGCGCGATGGCTTCGTCAGGTCGACGCAGGTTTTGTGTGAGCGCCCCCCACCCCTGCCAGCGCGGTTTGCCAAACAGCATCCATGGGCCTGCATACGCAGGGGATGAACGGACCAGAAAGCGCTGCACGTCTGGTGCATTGTGAAACCGATCACCTTTTCGCACGAGCAGCGTCATGGCGGTGAGCACGACCAACAGACGCTCCGCGTTGAGGACACTGATCCCACAACGCTTAGCCACTGCTGGCAAAGAATCGTGTCCTTCATCAATCGCCGAGAATACGTCCAGTTCCACCGCACTCATCAGAGCGGCGGACTCCCAGAAGGCCTTGCTGATTCGCTGCAGACGAACCGTATCGACGCGTACTTCCCCCATCAGAGGAATGCTACTCCATCTCGATTGAAAAGCGTGACGGTTCGCTCAACCCATGTTCCCGGACATGGCCAGCATCGCCTCGCCTGTTATGATCAGCGTTGCACAGGACTTGCCGAAGAAGGAAGGAATACTGACCATGGGGCACCACTGCCGATTCGCAGACACCGACGACCTGGAATTGATCCTGTCGCTCGGCCGACAGCCAATGTCCAACTCGTATCTCAAAGCGGATCAGCTGTCCAAGCCTGAACCCTTTTATCCACTGGATCTCTACGTTTCGCGATCGAGCATGCTGTGCCAGATTGAAGTCGTAGCGACCAGCGAAGACATCTTCTCCGACTACGCCTATTTTTCGTCTTTCTCTGACTCGTGGCTCGAGCATTGCGCCCGTCATGTGGACAACATGATCAAGCGCTGCAATCTGGGCCCTGACAGCCTGGTGTATGAGGTTGCGAGCAACGACGGCTATCTGCTCAAGAATTTTGTTGCCCGTGGAATTCCGTGTCGAGGCATTGAGCCTGCCGCAAATATTGCACAGGTTGCCAATCAAATTGGCGTACCCACCGAAGTGGCGTTCTGGGGCGAAAAGACTGGAAGACGCCTCGCCGCCGAACGGGGCAAGGCTGACCTGATCCTTGCCAATAACGTGTATGCGCACGTGCCGACCCTGAACGATTTTGTCGAGGGCTTTCACCAGTCATTGAAACCGACTGGCATCTGCAGCATCGAAGTGGCACATCTTCTGCCCATGCTTGCGAACACCCTCTTCGATACCATCTACCACGAACACTTTTTCTATCACTCGCTGTTCGTGACGCGGAACATCATGGCAGCCCATGGCATGCGCGTGTTTGACGTCGACGAGATACCGACCCACGGCGGTTCGATTCGGTTCTACGTCTGCCATGAGAATGATGCAACCCATCCCGACACACCGAACATCGAACGCGTCCTTGCCAAGGAAAAGGCAGCAGGACTCATGGGGCTGACACCTTACAAGGCGTTTGCTGCGCGCGTTGAGGGCATTCGCGATGACTTGCTCGCGTTCCTTCGCAATGCCAAAAAGGAAGGCAAGAAGGTGCTTGCCTATGGCGCGCCGGCGAAGGGCAATACCCTGCTCAACTACTGTGAAATCACGCCTGATCTGCTCGCCTACACCGTGGACCGTTCACCACACAAACAAGGTTTGTACCTGCCAGGCAGTCACCTGCCCATTCGCAGCCCGGAGGAAATGCTGGCCGACAAGCCGGACTACGTGCTCATTCTCCCCTGGAATCTGAAGGACGAGATTGTCAGCCAGCTCGACCCCATCAGGGCCTGGGGTGGTCGATGTGTCGTGCCGATTCCGAAGCTCGAGATCCGCTGATCCCGGGATTCGTCAAACGACACTACTGAGCGGATTTGAACTCCGCCCAGCATTCGATTTCCAGCTTCGCCCCAAACGCAAGGCCTGCGGCGCCGAACGCACTGCGGGCCGGCTTGCGACCCGGAAAGTACGAAAGATAAACATCGTTGAATGCTGTCCAGTCATTCATGTCCGCGAGCATCACCGTGCACTTCACGACATCTGCCATCGACAGATCATTGGCTTCGACGATGGTCTTGATGTTCTCCATCGCCTGTCGCGCCTGTCCAGCCATACCACCTGGCGCAAGCGTCCGAGTCCCCGGCAGATTGCCGAGTTGACCTGAAAGCACCAGCAGATCGCCAGTACGCACCGCATCGGAAAACGGTAGTCCCAGCTCACTCGCCTGATCTTCTGCTGACACCATACTCATGGGTGCTGACAAGAGCGCACACAAGAGCCAAAGCGCTCGACTGCTTTTCATGCAGAGCGACCTCTGATGGGATCCTTGCCGTCCCAGTCCTTCGCGGCATGCGCGATCTGCGCAAACCTCTCCTCGACGCCCGGACTCCACGTCACGACTTCGAGCATGCAGCCCATCAGCGGCCGAGTGTCGTAATAGGCAAACGACATATCGGGTCCGACCTTGCCAAGATTGGCTGCGGGATACCCGAGCTTTTCGAACCAGGCGGTATCCGCCTCGATGTCATGGGTCCAGACACACATATGGTGAAATCCGCTCGATCCCTTGGGCACGCTGTCCCGATAGGCACATTGATCGACGGTCGGCTGGATAATCTCGATCTGAACGTTCCCGGCCTGGGCAATGCCGATGATCATGCCCAGTTTTGCAGGCTTGCCTCGATAGGTCATTTCGGTGAATTGATCGTTGTACTCCGTGATGAAAAATGGGCCGACGCCCATTTCATTGGCCCACTTGAGGCACGCCTTCTCACAGTCTTCGACGACCCAGGCATTCTGGAACACCGTCCGGTCAGTTGGCAGTCGCTTCATCATCGTCCCCCTTCAGCTGTTACCCACGGATAACAAGTGGTCAATTACGGATGTCAGTTCTTCGACAGCTCGGTTATCGCCTTTCTCAAGCTGGCCAAAGAGACCCGCCAGCCGCCGTCGTTCACCCGCATCCATGTGGTCAAGCATCGACGGACTGGCCTGCGCCTCAAGGGCCAGCGCCGAGCGCTGTGCGTGGTTGCGCTCGCTGACCAGCTGATGATGCACCAGTGAACGTCCCAGGAGAACCCAGGGGAAGTTTG
>CAMDVY010000260.1 GCA_945878745.1 Klebsiella pneumoniae
GGAAGGTAAGGATGCCGGTTTCGATATGAATTCGAAAGAAGGTATAGAAGCGTGGATGCGAGAAGTAGTAGTCAGACAAAGTCTGCGGGCCCCACGTTGGTCGCCACCGGCGCTCAGCACACACTCGCACCAACAGCGGGTGAACGATGCGTCAAAGAAAAAAAATGTGCGCAAGGCGGCGCGCAGGGCCCGAAAGAAGAATCGTTAGAGTGATCCATCCCGTTCCATTTTTTCACCTGACCTGGTCAACGGAATCCGCTGACCTTGTCGCACGATAGAGCCTGTGTGATTTTCCCGCCTGTTTTTTTGCTGGAGCCCGCCCGTGATCAGCCTCACCGTCAAGGGCCTGCTTCAACGTCATCCGCCCACGAGATCCTCGACCTCGCCAACAGCGATGCACCTCTGCGGCAACCGGCTAGCCTGCTCACGTCAATCCCAAGGTTTCTTGATTACCTTGTGATCCGTCGGGCAACATTCCAGACATCCGCACGAACTCAGACCGCTCTCGATCCTGCGTTTTAACTTCACCAAAGTCGATCTCCCCTGACCCTTACGTTCGCAGCTCGAGCAGTCTGGGGAAACCCACGTTATCCTCCCTCTGCTCATGCTCCCACACCAGTCGCGCAGCGTAGATTTATAGCGGCTCGAGTCAGGTGCAGCACAACATCATTGCGAAGGTGGAGCTTGGATTGTAAATGGTTGGCAGCGTGAAAGTGATTAGATGACTGAGCTGGTCGACTGCCCTTGCGGCTTCGGGGTTTGCCCTGCGCGTTGTTACGAGTCTTGGCTTTGCGAAAGCAAGAAATCGAGGCAACAGTGATCGAGAGAATTGGAAGGTGTCAACGATGATCAGCGAACAAAAAATATCGGCCGCTCTGCTGGATTACGCTGAGCCGCTTATCGACCTGATGGGCGAGGATGGCAAGTCGGAGGCACTTCAGAAGCACATTGATTTCGCCGTTGTGGTCTGGAATGCCTGCGTGCTCGACCAATGGGCGGGTACATCGGAGAAGGCCGAGGCGTTCAGGCGGCAGGTAGCCCAATTGGGAGAAGCGGGCCCTAAGGCCATCCTGGAGATGATGATCAAGCGGAAGTTGCAGCACTTTCGCGCTGATCCGAGGCTAATTGGACGTGCCGCGCTCGTCGACAGGAACGGTGAGACGGTGCTCCAGGCAGAGGCCCGAATCGATGACCGATACAAGACTGGACAGCCTCTTCCGGCAGCATTCGGCGCAACGTCGAAGACCAATGCTCACAGCGTGCCGCCGACCGCGCCTGGTTACTTTCCCTTTCGCCCAAAGTTTCCGGTTCTGGTGGATACAGGGACATCGCTCTTTACGGCAAAGGACTCCTCCCAGCTGGTGCGGAATCTGGCTAAAATTGATCAACAGCAGGTGCCGGAGTTGGTGCAGATCATCGACGCTTCGGGTACTGGATTCTGTTACGTGTTCGCCCACCATCTCGTCTCCCTCGATATCCGCCATCGACTCTGGAGAAAGCAGGAAATCATCGATCTCTATCAGCAGCGCAAGGTATCGGGGTTTCCTGACTATCCCTCTCGGGCTTTGAACAGCAGGACGCTTGCGAAGATTGTGCAGGACGTGGTGGATCTTCTGAAGTGATGACCGGCGTAATCTGCTATTCACGGAAAATCCAGGGAGACACACCCCGTCCAACAACCAAGGTGAGTGGCGAGGTGCGGCAGACGAAGAAGCGTACGTCTTACCAGGAAACTACCGAACAGCGCGCCCAAGATTTGATGCGGCGACTGTGAGAGACGACGCCTGTACGTGATCGCCTTGAAGCGATTTCACGGGGTGAGTCCCACTTGGGGTTCATGAAGAGCAAATAGCGATGCTTGGCTTTGATGCGGGTGAGCTGGACGCAAGGGATCGCAGCCGATTGCGTTGAACTTGAGTTGATACAGAAACTCAAGCGGACCCTCTGTACCTGCCAGTTCCGCCAGTTGAATCTGTGTCAGCTCGGCGGATGCGCGCAGAGCCTCAAGATGCTCTTCAATATCGGATCTGGTTACAGCAGCGTCCACCGACCGAAGTGAAGGAGGTCGACCGCCACGGCGGGCTTCAGTTTGCGCCGGGCTTCGCCTCAAATTCTATCCGTTTGCCTTCCATCCATTTGGCCATTCCGTCTGGCGATTGCATGAGACCACTCATCGCGCTCATTGCCTCCATATGTGCCTTGTCTCCTTTTTGAAACATTTCTTTACCATGCTTCTGGCTCATCTGCGACATTTCCGCAAACGTGTTTGCATGAAATTCCAAATCGCAAGCCCCGCCCAATTCTCTGCAAGTCATCGTTTTCATGTGAGATATCCTCGAATAAACGCTTATGAAGTGAGTCTTTTCGGATCGAAACTACTGGAACACCGAATGCTCCGGGTCACTGGACGTGAACACTCGGAGACGGTAGTCAGATAACCAACCGTTCACACTGACCAGGAGCTGGATATTTCATACGCCGTGGAATCCGCTTTGGCCATACCGAAGATCGCGCAATTTGCGGCTTCAAACCCGATGTTTCTCCTGTTTGCCACACAATCAACTCGTCGGGCGATGCTTCAACCTCTGGCTGGCTACCCGTTCATTGCCACGTTTGTAATTTCCAGTCACCCGCGCCATCAGCATCTGTACCTGGCTGGCCGTTCCACGCTCAGCCTTGGCGACAAAGTCCGTGGCGTCGCGACCGCGCAGGGTAGATGCCAGCTTGCCACGATGAAGAACTTCCACATCACCTGACTTGCGGACTCTGTAGCTGAATCCCAGATCCGAAGGCTCATCAGTCATGAGAGATCGTCCGCATGTCCAACAAGTTGAAAGTATGGCCCCTCCTCTCCTGCGCCCTCTTCTTCAACCACCCAGCCGTGAGCGGCATAGAACGCAAGCGCCTGCGTATTCGCACAGACGCACTTCAGCCGCCATGGATACGCAAGCCATGGCTTCAGTGAATCGAGCATCGCAGTGCCAACTCCCTGACGATGGGTTGAAGCGGCAACATACAGGTGGTGGATGAACGCATCTGCTTCATAGACCGACACCATGCCAATGATTCGGCCCGCACGATTAACCGCAACCATCGTTCGCTCGCCCTTGGTCGAATGCGTGATGTCCACCAAGCGGTTGGCGGACGTGGGCAACCAGTTGGCGTTCCGGTTCACTTCATCAATCAATCCCTGCAACGCCCAAGTATCCGTCGCCATGGCAGGCCGAATGGAGATTGTCACGATCGATGCGACCGGCGTCGCTGCACCTGCTTTAACCGGCGCCGATGTCGCAGCCCCAGAACACCGTCTTGGTCCTGGCTGCAAACCGGGCGAGAGATGCGCAATCGATTTTCTTGTCCTCAGGCACACTCGCAATCCACGCGTCCAGACCACCCGGCAGGCGGCGATCCAGGTCGGCCAGTTTGACTACCGCACGCGCCGTGTTCGGACCTCGTGATGGTTCGCTGAGTTTCCCGCCCTTGCGATTGGCCCAGTCGCGTTGCCAATTGATCGCCTCGTCGAAGCGCCTTTGGGTTATTCCCCCGCTTCGTTTCAGGAACACCATCGCGTAATACTCAGCAAGGCCTTCTACCAGCCAGTCTTCGCCGTCGGCCATTCGCCTGCGACTGGCCACATGCACCAACTCGTGCAAGATGGGGCTCGTGCGGTTTTCACTGATCAGTGGCCGATCCGCATGCAGAAAAAGCGATCCTGGACCGGACAGACCACCTCGCCACATGGGCTTGCCAGCCGAGACAATCAATAGGTGGGGCGGCATGTCCGGAAACACCTTCACCAGTTCGGGAAGCGTCCAGGACAAATAGGCCAGCACATCGAGGCGGTGGATTTTTTCGCCCATAGGCGCGGCAACCGCGACCTTTCTGCCTGCGATGTCATCACGTCGAATGCCTAGTTCACCGGCAATCATCCAGCCGTTTGGTCGCCGATAAGAGCCATCCGACTCCGGTGGCAACACATGTTTCTGACCACGCCATCTACCGTATCGAGTATCCATCGCCCAATTCTTCGGGCCAGAGAGCTCAAGCGTGGCGGTAACGTTTGCACTTTTGTTGGTTCGCGTGCGCGAGCCGGGAAATACGCTATCCAGGCGAAGCAACGCCCACTTCTCGGTAAACCGAGCGTCATATCCCGAACCCCGTTTGCTGTCGACGGTGTAGTCCCAGCGCAACTCCCCGCCAGACCTGGGTATGGTCCAGAGCAATCGACCATCGTTCTGTTGGACCTTACCATCCCCCTTGAATCGGCTGAAGTGTTCAGCCGGGGCTTCGAAGTCGATGTAGTCGATGGCCGTTCTCGACTGGTCGACACGCAAACGTGCCTCCACCACTTGCTTCTGGACATTGAAATGCACGCCGAAGTGGAGCGCATAGTCGTCTTCGTCGGCTCGGCACAAACCTGTGAAAAACAGGGCAATCCAGGTCAATAACCATCGACGGTGCAATCTGTTCACGAGTTCCTCTGCTGCTGAGTGCGCAAGCGGCTATTATTGCCTCAACCATCATGCATCCCAACGATATTCCAGAGGCGGCACTGTCGTTTCAGTTCGTGCGCTCCCGGGGTCCGGGCGGCCAGAACGTCAATAAGGTGTCCACCGCCGTGCAATTGCACGTGGACGTCGCACTGCTGGGCGAAACCGGCCCGGTGCAGCGACGTCTGCTGTCGCTCGCCGGTCAAAAAGCAACCACGGATGGCCGAATCGTCTTTTTTGTCGATGAATCGCGGTCGCAGCTGCAAAACCGAGAACTGGCCGTGCAGCGCCTGTGCGAGTTGATCGTTCAGGCTCGGCATGTACCGCGCCGACGAGTGCCAACCCGTCCAACCGTGTCCTCGGTGCGCAAACGCCTGGATACCAAGAAGAAAGAAGCCGTGCTCAAGCGCCTTCGCCGCTCACCGGGCGGCGCGGATGACTGATACCTCTACGTTTGCTTCGCTGAAGAATCGAGACTATCTGTTCCTCTGGATCGGCATGGTCGGCTCGGCTTTTTCGCTGAACATGCAACTGGTGGCGCAAGGCTGGCTGGTTTACGAGATGACGGTCTCAGCCATGAACCTGGCGTGGGTCACCCT
>CAMDVY010000261.1 GCA_945878745.1 Klebsiella pneumoniae
CGCCTCGCAAAACTATGGAACGAGGAGCCAGCAACTCAACCAGCGCCGTGACGAGCTCATCCACTCGGCGATCCATGCCTGCGGTGCCGATCTGCAGGACCAGTACATCCCCATAACGATCGACCACGACACCGGGCAGTCCATCAGACTCACCGAACACGAGCCGATAGAACGGGGCCGAATAGAGACGATCCCTTATCTCCAGGGCTTCTCCAATACGGTCCCGAAACAACGGTACGCCTAGTCGAAACTGGCGATTGCGGGTCAACACTCGCCCGGCGATGAGTGAGTGGGGATTGATATAGCCGCGTGCCAGCCACTTGCCGTGCTGGCTTACAAAATCGACTTCATCGCCGGGTGAAAATGACTTCACGGGTGATCGAACGTTGTCGATTTCATTGCTGTAGATCCACTCATGACCGGCGAGCACACGCCGGTGCTGGTCTTTCTGCAGCACGACTTCAGGTATGGATGACATTTCAGCTTCCCAGACGATATCGGAGTTTGACGACCAGCTGCTCGATGTCCGGGTCCTCGAGCGATGTGTTGAACAGATCGTCGAAGCCATCGTCTGCAAGGCTCCGCACACCGCCCAGGGTGTACACCACAAACAGATCCGACAGGGGAGCGAACTCCCACCGGTAGCGCAACTGGATATTGAGATTCGAAACGGAGAAGTCGTCGGTTGGTCCCGGCGGCTTGCTGCCTTCTGCTAGCCTTTCCACGCCGTCGCGAAGACGGAAGAACGATTGCTCGCGAGCACGAATACCGATCCATTGTGCACTCAAACGCAGTTGCTGTCGTGCAGTGAAGTTGTACTCAAAGGCCAGCTTCGGGCGAACCTCGCGCGTATCGAATGTGGTGAAGTCACGCCCGCCCTGATGCAACAACCACTCGCCTCTCTTCCAGTACTCGCCGAGCAGTTCAAGCGACAGTCGATCCAGAGGTCGCCAGACCAGCCCTGCCCTTGCTTTCCAGGTATCGCCGCCACTGATTTCACCATCAACGTCGAACCCCAACTTGTAGCTTAAGCGGCGTGACGTATCCGACGTGTAGTCAAAATTGGTGTCGTGCCGCCCCTTGGTGACAAAGGTGCCATTACCGAAGCTCTCGCGATCTTCGTCGCGCTCTGGAAAGTACGCGAGATAAACATCGAGTCTTGCCAGGTTATTGAGGAAAATCTCGTTGTTGGTTCCAAACCCGCGCCGGGTATGATCTCCATCCCCGTTGATTTCGTACTGCGCAAAGGGCAACACGGCCCATTGCCTAGCCCAGCCAAGATTGGCCCGTGTCCAGTTCATTCCAGCGCGCATGTTGGTGGCGTCATTGCGACGCAGAAAACCAAGGTCGTTGATGTCGAGCTTGCGATCGTAATGGTCAAATCCCATGGTGAAATTCAGACCGCGACGATGGGTGTACACCGCGTCGACAAATCCACCCGCGCCTTGCCCAATACCATCCTTGTCCGAATACAGCAGTTGGCCATCCACTTTCCATCGTGCACCGGCACTCAGAAAATGACCATCGATACCGTGCACCAAAACATCCTGGTCCGGATGAGCAACCAGCGTTGAAATCGTTCCCAGCGCTGCATAAGCACCTTTGAAACTGGTTTCGTAGAGAAAGCGCATGACACCGTAGTCCGCGCCAGACTGATGCAGGTTCAGCGGGCCCGCATCAAATTTCACGTCATCTTCGGAGGCGGCAAGAATTCCGTAGCGAAGGTGACCAAGCTGACCTGTTGCCTTGACGGCAGCCGTGAGTTCTGTGGGCTGAAAGCGCTCTCGATTTGGAACTACCGTTCCAGCCGGGACGTTGGTCGGTGCCCTGGGTCGCCCACCAATTCGCCGCGTGTTGATGACACTGGTCGGTTCACGATTGAGCTTGGTATCCGAGCGTGGTGTCGTGTCAAAAATTTCCCGCCCTTCCACAAAGAACAGACGTTTTTCAGGGAAAAACGTCTCGAATGCGGTGAGGTTGACGTCAACGTCATCAGATTCAACATTGCCGAAGTCCGGGTTCAGGGTCGCCGTCAGCTGAAAATTGGTGCTCGGTCGCCAGAAGACATCGGCGCCAGCTTTCCAGCCAAGGCCATCCTCTACTTCATTCTGGGTTGCGGCCGCGAATGGAAACACGCTCCACTGCTGCCGGGGGTCAACATCTTCGAGCATCATCGGTCGAAAGGCTGAAAGGAAACGCGATGTGGTTGGAGGTAGCGTGGGCACCGTCCAGCGTTCATCCTTGGCTGAATATTTCCTGCTCGTATACAGACCAATGCTGCGTTTGCCTTCATGTTTTGGCATGGCGACCTGGGACCAGGGCAGGTACAGCTCGACGCTCCAGCCTTTTTCGGTCACAGCGCTGGCGCTGTACCAGGCGCCATCCCAGTTGGGCGTCACGCGACGCTCGGGCAAAACCGTGCCGTCCGCCGTGGAGCCGCCGAGCGCCACCATGAACCAGTAGCCGTAAAGTCCTTCACCTGAGGTGTCCAGCATGAGGCCTATGTGATCGCGATTGAGCTGCACCTGATCGCGTGAGCTGATCCACTGAACCAATCGGTCACGTGGCTGGTCCATGTCCCAGCTCGCGTAGATACCCTGTTCGGTATAAAAAACGCGCAAACGGGTAGCGAGTTCCGGTTCAACGCCGGTGTCGGGTTCGGAGGTGTGGAAGTCGTCGACTACAGGCAAGGTGTGCCAGAGGGGTTCGTCGATTTTGCCGTCGATCTTGATGCGGGATTCGGAGTGCGGGAGGCGGGTCAGGAGGATGGGATCACCAATATTGAGATCGATTTGCATCGACCCCGGGACAGTTCCTCCACCAGGCGGTGGACGAGCCTGCGCATCCCGCCTGAGCTTGTTAAGGTTATAACCCGGCGGCGCCGAATCAGGAATTTCGTCTGGCGTCTGGTCCAGGAGTTCCCGTGTACTTTCCTGTTGTTCTTCGTCGGCAGGCGATGGTGCAAGGACGTCTTGACCGGGAGCGTCTTGAATAGGTACGTCTTGAATGGATAAGTCTTGGACAGGTGCGGGCAACGAAGCGTCCGGTGCATACGTCGCGGTTTCGACCGCGGCAGGCGTTGCGGGAGGCACAATCGCAATACTCGTCGACGGATCCATGCGTACCAGCCACGCATCCGGAAAGCCCTTGCTACGTGCACCAGATGCAACTTCCTGGGCCTGGAACTTGTCTTCGAACGGACCGGCTACCACACGATGCATCGGACCGTGAGCCGTCTCCACATCGTGCGTCGACACCGATTGCCCGAGCACCGCTGCGTTGCTGGCGATCTTTTCGGCGTGGCCAATTTCCGAGGTGCTGCCAAGCACTACCCAATAACGGTCATCGGCCTGGACATGGGGCACCCACGTGCACACCAGAAGCATCAGCCCCAGACGTATATATGAATTCATGAACTTCCCCCGTGAATGACGAGTCTATGTAATCGTCATCAGGAAGGGAACTCGATCATCATGTATGGATCGATCAGGGTTGATCGGACAGATCAACTCAATGCAGGAAGTGCACAAAGCAAGCAAGGTCGTCTGGATCAGAGCACGCGATCGAACAACGATCCCAGCACAACCCAATCAACGATCATGCTGACCACCGCAATCGCCAGGACGACCACGGCGAGAAACCCAAGCAAACGCCATCCGTGGAACTTGCGATCATCCTCGCCGGGAGATTCATCCAAGATATTCAGCCTCAGAGTCCAGCCTGCAGTCTCGGTCCCCACCTGGGACGGACCCCGTGGCTACGCAGGCGCGACAACAGACGCGAGCTCGATAATGGTGCACCCGGCTGGATTCGAACCAGCAATCCCCAGCTTCGTAGGCTGGTGCCTTATCCAATTTGGCCACGGGTGCTGCGCAAAAGGGCGGCTATTATGGTGAGGCGCTCCAGACAGGTCAACGCGCAGACTCCTCCTCGCCAAATATTCTGTTGTTCCCAGCCAAGAATGTTCCATTATTGGCAACACCCATGCTTGGAGTGACGCGACATGACAAGAGGCGTTGTAACCGTCGATCATCTTTCTGCAGATACAGACACTGACACCCTGGTCGATCGACTATCCCGGGATGGCGCGGTCATCATCGATGGACTGGCGGATCCCGCTCTGCTTGCCCGTGTCACGTCCGAAATCATGCCGTTCGTTAATGCAACATCCGCCGGCCGCGACGATTTCACTGGTCGACAGACCACGCGGACAGGCGCCCTCGTCTCTCGTTCACCGGCTTGTCGTGAACTGGTCATGCAGCCATCCATCATGGCGGGCTGTCAAAAATTTCTTGGTCCGTTCACGGATCGCATCCAGTTGCATCTGACGCAGGTGATACGGATCAAACCCGAACAGGGCGAACAACCGTTGCACCGTGATCGCCTGGCATGGGGCGGCTTTCTGCCACGCAACCTCGAACCTCAGTTTAATACCATCTGGGCCTTGACCGATTTCACTTACGACAATGGTGCCACCCGAGTCGTGCCGGGTTCCAACACGTGGCCGGATGACCGCAAGGCCGAACAACATGAAGTGGGCTTTGCTGAGATGAAGGCCGGTTCGGTCCTCATCTATTCTGGATCCGTCATTCACTCCGGTGGGAGGAACCAATCAACACAAGACCGTATCGGCATCAACATCACCTATTGCCTCGGTTGGCTGAGGCAGGAAGAAAACCAGTATCTGTCCTGTCCACCGCACATCGCGAGGACGCTTGAACCAGAGCTCAGGGCGCTGCTGGGATATTCGATGGGATCCTATGCGCTGGGATACTTCACCCCACCCATGGGTCCTGGCGAAGGTCCCGAAGCGGTGCCCCCAGAATTCCTGTTCAACGGCAAGGTGACTGGCTGGGGTGACGAGTTGTATGAGCAAATCAGTGCCCGGGTCCGCGACCAGTTGGGCGAAAAGTCATAGGTTTGCCACGCTCAAATCAGGACCAGGTCGGCGTTTACCACCGCCGAATAATCAAAATCAGACCAGGAGAATGAGCCATGTTTATCGCGATGAACCGATTCCGTATTGCCAAAGGATTCGAGGACGGATTTGAAAAGATCTGGCGGGAAAGAGAGTCGTTT
>CAMDVY010000262.1 GCA_945878745.1 Klebsiella pneumoniae
GTCGCATGAACTCTGCATCAAGATCCACAAACCGCCATCCAAGTCTCTTAGCGAGCGCATTGCCGACAGTTGATTTGCCAGACGCTCCTGGTCCTACGAGGTGAATCATCGGCAACAATGAGAAGCATCCGCCCAACGCCTGCGCTCACTGGCCCGGCTCGTGGGCACGAC
This sequence comes from Klebsiella pneumoniae, assembly GCA_945878745.1. Taxonomy (GTDB): domain Bacteria; phylum Pseudomonadota; class Gammaproteobacteria; order Pseudomonadales; family Azotimanducaceae; genus SYFY01. Next base: position 172 of record CAMDVY010000262.1, read on the forward strand.
TTTTGCGCACAGCAAAAGGCGTGAACACGAGTTGGGTCCAGTGCAGCGCATTGTTGGGCGACGATACTTGGCAAAACAGCACGACGAAGGAAATCCGAATTGAGTTGACGTGAACTGTAGTTTTCTGAAGTTAAGCGAGCTTTCGAACGCGTTCAAAAATCTATTTAGCGGCCCAATCAAGAAACACACTGATCATTTCCTCCAGCTTTTCCGGTCCACCGTAAGCCACGAACTGATCGCGCTCTGTTTTACAGGTGATCCAATTATTGTCGCTAGTCGCGCCATCTTTACCAACACCGTATTGGAGAGCAGGGAAATTCTTTCCGCTCATGTCGGTGTTTACGAGATCTACCTTTAGTGACCAGCCGGGTTATCAAGGGTGCCGATCTCGACACCGTACTGATGCTCCCAATCTTCGTTGCACTGTGACAGATACCAAGCCTGCAATGCGTTCAAGGTGCTCATAACGCCGCCCAACGCGATGTCGGCTGCAACTTCACAGCCATATCCCACAGCTTAACTGGATCAAGTTTGCCAGCACTTGGCGCCAAAAACCCCTCTAGATCAACCACTTCTGCTGTCCTTTCTGGGTCCGCTTGCAGCGTATCGTCGCAGCCTAATCCATCAGAAGCAACGCAAGGCTTCTTTTCGAGATAGGCTGCAGGAGGGTCGGATGATCGATAACCAGAAACCCAAGGGGCTCTTTTCTACGGTTCGAGATCGCATGCGTCGGTTGGGACTGGCTTATCGCACTGAAGAGTCGTACATCGCGTGGATGCGGCGCTATGTCAAGCACTCGGGTGGTCGCCATCCTCGTGAACTGGGGGCGGACGATGTCGAGAGATTTCTCACGCATCTGGCTGCTGAACGTCGATGCGCGGCATCCACGCAGAACCAGGCTTTGTCGGCCATCCTTTTTCTCTATCGGGAAGTGCTCAAGATTGAACTGCCCTGGATGGAGAATTTTCAGCGTGCCAAGCGGCCACAGCACTTACCGATCGTGTTGTCAGAGCAGGAAGTCTTGCGGGTACTCTCGTTACTGGAAGGTGTTCCATGGCTTGTTGCGAGCCTGTTGTATGGCAGCGGTTTGCGGCTTCTCTAGGCACTTCGGTTAAGGGTGCAGGATGTGATGTTGAGCCGAAATCAGCTCATGGTCCGGCATGCGAAAGGTGGCAAGGATCGCCGTACCATACTTCCGAAATCCCTTGTCCAGCCGCTGGAGCGTCAACTCGAACAGGCAAAGCAGGTACACCACCGTGATCTGGAGGCAGGTTATGGTGCCGTATCGTTGCCGTTTGCTCTGGCCAGGAAGTATGAAGGCGCCGAGCGGGATTGGCGTTGGCAGTTTCTTTTTCCCGCATCGAGGCGGGGCGTTGATCCGCTGGATGGATCGATCAAGCGACACCATCTGCATGAGTCCGTTATCCAGAGAGCCATGAAAACTGCGGTTCGCGCATCCGGCGTCAATACGCGCGCCAGCTGTCATACGCTGCGCCATTCATTTGCTACCCACTTGTTGGAAGCAGGACAGGACATCCGCACCATCCAGGAGCTGCTCGGACATGCGGATCTCTCGACTACTCAGATCTATACCCACGTGGCAAACCTTGGGCCAGGTGGTGTGAAAAGCCCTCTCGATCGACTGTGATGTCGTGTGTGGTACGGAACCAGAAGGCACAAAAAAAAGGGCGCCGATTGGCGCCCTTCATTCAGATCTGAAAAAGCTGGTATCAGCCCAGCTTCTCGATCACGTCGCCGAACAACTCCGCATCGCTTGGCAGCTCCTTGGTCTTGGTCAACGGCTTCGACACCCACGTCTCGTTGATGAGATCGCGCCACGAAATGTTGTGGTTGGTGCTGTTACCGCCCCACGAGCCGCAGCCCAGGGAGAAGGTCTGACGCATGCCGTTCCACAGATTGCCGCTGTTGGACGCGGCCTGTGGCTGGTTCACCATCACGCGTGACGTCTTGGTGGCATTGGCCAGCTTCATGATGTTTTCATCGCTGTTCGAGTAGATGCCGCACGAGTGCCCCTGACCCTGATACGACTGAATGTCGTTGGTCAGCTTGATCGCGTCGTCGATGTCCTTCGCGTGATACAGCGCCATGACCACCGACAGTTTCTCGCCGGAGAAAGGATGTGATGGGCCGAAGCCGCTTTCCTTGACGATGAAGAAGGTCTTCCCTGCAGGCAGGTCCACGCCAGCCATCGTCGCGATCTTCTCTGCGGGTTGCGCAACTATGGCGACGTTGAGATGGTTTTCGTCATCCCAGAGTGTTCGTTGCAGTTTGGCTTTTTCCAGGTCGTTGCAGAGGTAGCCGCCTTTGGCCTCCAGCTTACCCAGCATTCGATCGTAGATCTTGTCGACGAGCAGTACTGAGTTGTCCGACGAGCAGGATGCTGCAAGATCAAGCGTCTTGGAGATGCGGATCTTTTCTGCCGCGTCGTCGAGGTCAGCGGTTTCATCAACGGTGATGACTGCGTTACCTACGCCGACACCCAATGCCGGTGTACCGCTTGAGTATGCGGCCGTCACCATCGCGCCGCCGCCGGTGGCGAGGATGCGATCGCACTGCTTCAACAGTTCGTTGGTCAGATCGAGCGAAGGCGTTTCAATCCCGATCACGAGGTCCGCAGGTGCGCCCATCTTGACGATGGCTTCACGCATCAGGTCGCAGATCATCTTGTTGGTCAGCTTCGCGCGCGGGTGTGGTGCAACGATGATGGCGTTGCGGCCTTTGACGGCGTGAATGGCTTTGATGACCGGTGTTGCTTCCGGGTTGGTGGAGGGTGCCAGTGCACCAATCACACCGATGGGCTTGGCAATCTTCACGATGTTCCGTGCCGGAATTTCTTCGATTATGCCGACGGACTTGTCGTTGATGATGTCCATCAGCGTGGCGCGGGTCTTGCGGAAGATCTTCAGGAACTTGCCGTCGTAGTTGCCGAGCTGGGTTTCATCCACGGTGAACTGGGCAATCGTCTCGGCTACGCCGGGTTTGGCCACAGCCCACACCATTGCGCGAATCAGAGCATCTACCTGCTCCTGGGTATAGTTTTCGATTTGAGCCTGAGCTTTGCGCGAACGGGCCACCAGGGCGGCAATTTCATCTTTCGGGCTGAGAGCTCGGTCGGCGACTTGTTCGGCCATGGGTCGATCTCCGTTGTCATGTTGAGTGCCCGATGGTTTGGCTGATCACCATCGGACTTTTCGGTTATTCGCCTGTGCTGTCAGGCGTTTGGGTTGCTAGTTTAGCGCCATCCCGACGAATTCGGCCATGCACGCGTTCACCGATTCTTGCCTGGGATCAGCTTCAGGATCTGGCTGGCGGCATCGGGAATGTTTGTGCCAGGGCCGAAGATCGCATGTACGCCGGCGTCATAGAGCGCCTGGTAGTCCTGGCGGGGGATCACGCCCCCAACAACGATGACGACGTCCTTCAGTCCTTCCTCTTTCAGATGCTGGATCATTTCTGGCACCAGCGACTTGTGGCCGCCTGCGAGTGTGGACACGCCGACCACATGCACGCCTTCCTTTTTGGCTTGTGCGGCGGCTTCCTGAGGGGTCTGGAACAGGGGGCCCATGCTGACCTTGAATCCGAAGTCGCCGAATGCATTGGAGATCACCTTCGCGCCGCGGTCGTGACCATCCTGTCCCATCTTCGCAACTAAGATGCTGGGGGCTTGGCCTTCGATGTCAGTGAAGATCCGGATCTCGTCATGCACCTTCGTGAAGGTCGGGTCGTTCTGGTAGCTCGCGGCGTAAACGCCTTTGGTCGGTTTGGCCACTGCCTCATGGCGCCCATACACCTTTTCGAGTGCCAGGGATATTTCACCCACGGTGGCTCTTGCGCGGCTTGCGTCGATGGCGAGCTGCAGCAGGTTGCCTTGTCCGTTTTTGGCGGCGCCAGTGAGTGCATCGAGCGTGGTTTGTACGCGATTACTATCGCGACTAGCCTTTATCTCATTGAGCCGTCGGATCTGTGAGTCGCGAACCTTGGTGTTGTCCACGGCCAGCACCTCAAGGCTGCCGCTGTCCCCATCGGAGGTGTATTTGTTGACCCCGACGATCACATCTTCGCCGCGCTCGATACGCGCCTGGCGTTGTGCAGCCGCTTCTTCGATGCGTTGTTTGGGCATGCCGGAAATCACGGCCTTGGTCATGCCGCCCAGGCTGTCGATCTCGGCGAACAGCTGCCTCGCGTGGTGAACGATGGACTGGGTCAGCGACTCGATGTAGTAGCTGCCACCGAGAGGATCAACAGTCCGGGTGATCTGGCTTTCCTCCGCCAGGATGATCTGCGTGTTGCGAGCGATGCGTGCAGAGAACGGCGTCGGCAGCGCGATCGCCTCGTCGAGAGCGTTGGTGTGCAGGCTCTGCGTGCCACCCAGCACGGCAGCCATCGCTTCGATGGTAGTGCGCACCACGTTGTTGTACGGGTCTTGTTCCTGCAGCGAAACCCCCGAGGTCTGGCAGTGCGTTCTCAGCATCAGCGAGTTCGGGTTCTTTGGTTTGAACTGCAACATCAGGTCGTGCCACAGGATGCGCGCCGCGCGCAACTTGGCGATTTCCATGAAAAAGTTCATGCCGATGCAGAAGAAGAACGAGAGCCGACCGGCGAATTTGTCGATCTCCTGTCCGGTTTTCAGCGCGGCACGAACGTACTCGATGCCATCGGCGAGGGTGAAGGCTACTTCCTGCACCGCGTTCGCGCCGGCTTCCTGCATGTGATAGCCGGAGATCGAAATCGAGTTGAACCTCGGCATCTCCTGGGCGGTGTAGCCGATGATGTCGGCGACGATCCGCATGCTGGGTTCGGGGGGGTAGATGTAGGTGTTTCGAACCATGAATTCTTTCAGGATGTCGTTCTGAATCGTCCCCGAAAGTTGGCGCTGACTAACCCCC
>CAMDVY010000263.1 GCA_945878745.1 Klebsiella pneumoniae
CCACGACAGGTTGCTGCTCGCTGGAGTGAGATCGCGGAGATTTCCCTGCGGGCAGACAAGGTCACCTTGCCGCTGGACAATGCGACCGTCCGCTTTGTTGCATGCAACGATGGACGACCGGAAGGACTGGGTGGAATCGACATCCAGTGCAATGACAAGCCAGCGATTCTGGCCGCTGCCAGAGCGCGAGGTCTGCAGATCGATGGCGACGTGGTCATGTTGTGCGGCATGAGAATGAGACTGGTCTGATGCATATCGCCTTTACCGAATCCCAGCATGCCATTGCCGACAATGTCGGCAAGGTCTGTTCGGCGTTTGATGATACCTACTGGAGCGCATGCGACCGGGAGGCTCGCTTCCCGGAAGAGTTCGTCGCTGCCATGGCCAAAGGCGGCTGGCTTGGCATCACCATGCCAGAAGCCTATGGAGGCTCAGGGCTCGGTGTCACTGAGGCGGCCATCATGATGCACACCGTTGCAAAAAGCGGTGGTGGACAGGCGGCCGCATCCAGCGTTCACATCAACCTCTTCGGCCCCCACCCCATCGTGGTGTTCGGCACCGATGAGCAGAAAGAACGCATGCTGCCGCCAATCATCAGCGGTCAGCACAAGGTCTGTTTCGGCGTCACCGAGCCCAATGCCGGGCTCGACACCACCAGCATTGAGACCTTTGCCGAGAAAGTGCCTGGTGGCTATCGCGTCAACGGTCGAAAGATGTGGACGTCAACCGCGCAGGAAGCCAGCAAGATCCTGCTGCTGGCGCGGACGAGGAAAAAGCAGGACGTCACCAAACGAACTGACGGCATTACGCTGTTCTTTACTGATCTTGATCGCGCCCACATCCAGGTCGAACGCATACCAAAGATGGGTCGTGCGGCAGTCGATTCGAATGCGACATTCATCGATGACCTGTTCATTCCGGATGCCGATCGAATCGGTGAAGAAGGTCGAGGCTTCCAGTATCTGCTGCACAGCCTCAACCCGGAACGCATCCTAAGTGCCGCCGAAGCGGTTGGTGTCGGCCAGGACGCCATCAACCGCGCTGCCCGTTATGCACGCGAGAGAGTGGTATTCGGCAGGCCCATCGGTCAGAACCAGGGCATCGCCCATCCACTGGCCGAATGCTGGGCGAACCTCGAAGCCGCTTATTGGCTGGCCATGCGCGCTGCGTCCCTCTACGACCAGGGACATCCGTGCGGCGCGGAAGCCAATGCCGCGAAGTTCCTGGGTGGCAAGGCAGGCTTCAATGCCTGCACACAGTCCATGCTGACCCACGGTGGCATGGGGTATGCGAAGGAGTTTCAAGTAGAACGACTGCTGCGGGAGTCGATGATTGCGCGCATCGCGCCGGTGTCAGAGCAGATGATCCTGAATTTTCTGGCGGAAAACGTTCTGGATTTGCCTAAATCTTATTGAGGTCGCTGTAGGAGCGATCTCCTGATCGCGATCTTCGATGATCCCAACCATCGCGGTCTGGAGACCGCTCCTACATACCTGGCATCACCAACCGTGTAGGAGCGATCTCCTGATCGCGATTGGTTTTTGATCGATCGGATCGCGGTCAGGAGACCGCTCCTACTCAACCCACCTTCACAGGCATGGATTGAATGGCCCTGAACAGCGCCGAACTCGCGCGCACCGGATTGCCAACCACCTCGACCGATTCAAATCTCTTGAGAATTTCTTCCCACAGCACCCTCACCTGCATTTCCGCGAGGCGATTGCCCAAACAGCGATGAATGCCAAAGCCGAAACTCAGGTGATGGCGTGGGTCCTTGCGATCGATGATGAATCGGTTCGGCTCATCAATCACGCGCTCATCACGATTGCCGGATAGATACCACATCACCACCTTGTCACCTCGTTTGAACTCATGACCACGAAAGTGGGTGTCATGCAGCACAGTGCGGCGCATATGTATCAATGGCGTCTGCCAGCGAATGATCTCCGGCACCATGGAGTGCACGAGTGCAGGCTTGTTTCGCAGCTTCACGAATTCGTCGGGAAACTCATTGAGTGCCAGAACCCCGCCGCTGATGGAGTTGCGAGTGGTGTCATTGCCACCAACCAGCAGGAGGATTACGTTTCCCAACAACTCACGTTGATCCATATCCTTCGTTGAAGGCGCGTGTGACAGCATGGACAACAGGTCAAATCCCGGTGGGGATACTTTCTTCCGTTCCCACATGCTGGCGAAATAGTCGCCACACTCCGCCAGGGCTTCCCAGAACAGGGCTGCGTCGGTGACAAAATCAGGGTCATCGGCGTTGCTGACGATGTTCGACCATCGAATGAGAATGGCGCGATCTTCCTGCGGCACGTCAAACAACGTGGCGAGCATGCGACTGGTGAGTTCCACCGAGACGTTGGGAACCCAGTCAAATATTTTGCCGCGAGGCAGCGCATCGAGGATCTCGCCAGCACGAGAACGAATCATGACTTCCAGTTCGGACAGGCTGCGCTGCGTAAACATCGGTGCCACGGTCATCCGTTGAGCATCATGCCTGGGTGCATCCATCTGGATGAACATGGGCATTTCCTGCATCGCCGTCGGCCGCCCGTGGATGGTGATCCCCCCCATGGAGTAGTCCGACGAAAACGTCGTGTTGGCCTTGTCGATAGCCATGATGTCGTCGAAGCGGGTTATCGACCAATAGGCGCCGTACTGACTGTCGGCTGTGTAATGAATGGGGGCTTCGTCGCGCAATCGCTTGAAGTAGGCCGGCCACAACTCGTGCCGAAAAATTTCCGGGTTGGCGACATTCAATGTGTCGATCGGCACGGAATAAGGGTCGAAGTTTGCATCTACCGGTATGCGCTGCCTGACGCGACCTGACTTGCCAGCGACGGCTTGAGCACGTTGTCTGAGATGGTCGTAATTGCTAGCCACGTTGCGCTCCTTCGGAAAGATCAGATGTTCCGGACCGGTCTATTCATGCCGATTCTGGTGAGGTTGCCAATCTGCAACGATCTGCCGCATTGATGAAAGATCATCCGCGAGCGCTCCCGTTTCGCCTCCAACTATAGAATACTCCCGAGTTCAGTAAATTGATCCGGAGCGTATTCATGGCCGCACCCCTCGATGGCATCAAGGTGATCGAGATCGATAGCTGGATGGCTTCACCGAGCGCCGGCGCACTCCTGGCCGATCTCGGTGCCGAGGTCATCAAGATCGAGCCTCCGGGTGGTGATCCGATGCGTGGCAACAGCCGACCCGCCAAAGTTGAAACCGCATTCAAGAACTACGACCTTCAATTCGACGTCGACAACCGCGGCAAAAAATCCATCCTGGTTGATCTTGATTCGTCGGCGGGCATCGAGGTCGTTCATCACCTCGTCAAGGGTGCACAGATTTTCATGTGCAACCTTCTGATCCAGCGGCAAACCAAATTCCGGCTGGATCCGAAATCCCTTTTTGCCACCAATCCAAAACTGGTCCACGCCACCCTTACAGGGTATGGAACCACCGGCCCTGATGCATGGCGGCCGGGTTATGACGTCACCGCTTTTTTTGGGCGCAGTGGTCTCTATGACGCGATGCGTGAAGGCGAACAAGGTACCGTGCCCATGGCCCGTCCAGCTCAGGGTGATCACACCACCGGTCTGGCCATGCTGGCATCGATCCTCGCAGCGCTGCGGTTGATGGAGCGCAGTGGTGAAGGTCAGGTCGTCGAGACTTCTCTTTACGAAACCGCTGTATGGACCCAGGCCTCTGACTACGGCATCACCGCTGTCGATCAGGCACCCGTTCGACGGCGCGCGCGCCACGATCTGCTCTCGATTACAGGCAATCGTTTTCCGTGTGGGGATGGCAAGTGGGTGGTCTTCAATATGATGGACGCCGGCGCGTTTGAGCGCTTGTGTCGAACGATCGGCCGTGAAGAATGGCTGCAGGATGAGCGATTCATGGACGGCAAAGGCCGTTATCAGCACATGCGGGTGCTGGTGGAAGGGGTAGACGCGAGCCTCGCGCAGAAAACCAGAGATGAATGGGGGGTCATCTTCGACAGGGCAGGTCTCATCTGGGGCCCTGTGTTGACGCTGGATGAGGTATCTCGTGATCCACATGCTCACGCCATCGGCATGTTCCCGGAAATCGAACACCCCGAGCATGGCCGATATCGCACCGTCAATGCGCCATTCAGATTTACGACCGCAGATGTTCGACCACGCGGCCCATCGCCCAAGCCTGGCCAGAATTCAGCACAGGTTCTTGCTGATGCGGGAATGAGTGAAAAGCAGATTAGCGACCTGCTCGCGAGTGGAGCAGTTCGAACAAATTAGTTTGGCGAAAAGAAACGATCAGCGGATTGACCGCTGATCGCTTACAGGCTTGCGAATGGAGCCTGGTGGACTGCCGATCAGGATCTAGAACAACATTCCTGCGTTCTAGACACTCACTGGCGTCTTCAGTCGTTTACCAACGACCGCCACCACTGCCGCCGCCACCGCCACTGCGATTGCCGCCGCCACCGCCACCACCGTAGCCACCACCACCGCCGCCACTGCGGCCGCCGCCACCACCACCGAAGCCACCACCGCCGCCACTGCGGCCACCACCGCCACCACCGCCAGCGCGATCTTCGCGGGGCTTGGCTTCGTTGACCTGCAGCTTGCGGCCTTCGTTGTCGCGGCCATTCAGGCCAGCAATTGCGGCTGCTGCTTCAGATTCGCTCGACATTTCGACGAAGCCAAAGCCCTTGCTACGGCCGCTCTCGCGATCTTCGATCACCTGCGCACTGACAACAGTGCCGAACTCAGCGAAGAGTCCATCAAGATCCGCAGACCGAACGCTATAGGCCAGGTTGCCGCAATACAGTTTCTTACCCATTCAATTCACTCACATACCGTCCCGAAATAGAGGTTTCGTATCCGCGCCGTACCGGGACATGAGTCACGTCGCGGATCCGTTTCGACCAAGTGCCAAAAACACGGGGTCAGAAATCAGAATCTGTCTTGATGAGATCTGGGGAAAAAACCGGACATCGGCAACGAGCGTCAGACAACATGCGTCAAGCGTGGGGCGAGACAGGATCAAACAGGA